>CABSZQ010000114.1 GCA_902482195.1 uncultured Haemophilus sp. | reverse complement strand
TATGCGTGTTGTATTATTCCTTGCAGTACTTGGTGTTGTCGCCAAAGGAATTCCGCTGAATCCTAAAAATCCGGCAGAAACGCCTTTCGAATATGTGGCAGGCCATTTTGGTCAAATCTTATTTGGAGTAGTGATTTGGGCTGCTTCTATCACATCAGTTATTGGTGCCGCTTATACATCGGTATCATTCCTCACGAGCCTTTGTCCGACAATTGAACGAAATAGAAACTGTTGGATTATTGGGTTTATAGTGGTTTCTACAGCAGTTCTTGTCGCTGTAGGGAAACCTGCTGCTGTACTGGTTTTTGTGGGAACCCTAAATGGTTTAATTTTACCAATAGCACTAGCCTTGATTTTATTAGCCGCTTATCGAAGCAATATTGTTGGTAGCTATAAACACCCAATTTGTTTAGCTTTTGCTGGCTGGTTTGTAGTAATAATCATGGCAATATTAAGTGGAAAAACCATAATTTCTTATGTATCTAGTTTTGTAAGTTAGTTTTTATTTCAAACTAAAGTGCGGTTAGATATGACCGCACTTTTCTTTTTTTTTAATTCTTTACATCAATTCTATTCATATAAAATCACAATAAAATTCACATCCATCTAGACGTCTAAATCTTTAATGAAGACGTTAATTTTGTTACACTCAGTCCATCTTAAAATTAATTAAATATAGGAAAGCAAAATGAGTAAACTTTTTCCAAATGCTACTATTCGTACTTCTGCGCCATATCGTTTTGATATTGTAGGCAGTTTTTTACGTCCAGAGGCTTTAAAACAGGCTCGTCATCAATGTAGTTGTGGTGATATTTCTTGTGCTGATTTAACGCAAGTTGAAGATGCAGAAATTGCAAAATTGGTAGAGCATCAAAAAAATGTCGGATTGCATGCGGTGACTGATGGTGAATTTCGTCGTACTTTTTGGCATTTAGATTTCTTAGCCGCATTAGATGGCGTGAAAGAAGTAGATGCCGAAAAATTTTCAGTGCAATTTAAACATGATAATGTCCGTCCAAAAACATTAAAAATTGTGGATAAGATCGGTTTTTCAGAGAGCCATCCTTTCGTAGAGCATTACCGCTCATTGCAAAAAATGGCAGGGGAGACTGAAGTTAAATTAACAATTCCTTCTCCATCAATGCTACATTTAATTTGTACAGTACGTGCCACAGATTATCAGCCAATTGAACGTTATAAAGATAACAATCAGTTGTTATTAGATGATATTGCCGATGCTTATATTGACGCAATGAATATCTTCTATAAATTAGGCTGTCGTAACTTACAGTTGGATGATACAAGTTGGGGGGAATTCTGTGCGGAAGATAAGCGTAAAACCTATACAGATCGTGGTTTAGATTTAGATCAAATTGCCAAAGATTATGTGTATATGTTAAACAAAATCGTGGCAGCGAAACCAGCTGATTTAGCGATTACAATGCATATTTGCCGTGGTAACTTCCGTTCAACTTGGTTCTCGGCTGGTGGTTATGAGCCTATCGCAGAAACCTTATTTGGTCACTGTAATGTGGATGGTTTCTTCTTGGAGTACGACAGTGATCGTGCAGGTGATTTCAAACCTTTACGCTTTATTAAAAATCAACAAGTAGTGTTAGGATTAATCACCTCTAAATCGGGTGAGTTAGAAAACCGTGATGAAATTATTGCTCGTATTAAAGAAGCAGCGCAATATGTGGATATCAATCAACTTTGCTTAAGTCCACAATGTGGTTTTGCTTCAACGGAAGAGGGTAATATCCTGACTGAAGAACAACAATGGAAGAAACTCGAATTTATCCGTAGTATCGTGGAAGAAGTTTGGGGTAAATAATTTCAATTGGAATGAGAAAGAGATAAGCGTAAGGGCGGTTATCTCTTTTTTTATGAAAGTGCGGTTAAAAATGACCGCACTTTTACACAATAAAAAAGGAAGTCCATAGACTTCCTTTTATGTTATTTTAATTTAATTATTTTTGACGCATTGCAGGGAATAGGATCACATCACGGATAGATGGGGCGTTAGCGTAAAGCATTGCTAAGCGGTCGATACCTAAACCTTCACCTGCTGTTGGTGGTAAACCGTGTTCAAGTGCCACAACGAAGTCATCATCTTTAAACATCGCTTCATCATCACCCGCTTCTTTTGCTGCAACTTGTGCATCAAAACGTTCGTTTTGGTCTTCGGCATCGTTTAATTCTGAGAAGCCGTTACCAATTTCACGTCCACCGATGAACAATTCAAAACGGTCTGTTACTTCTGGATTTTCATCGTTACGACGTGCTAGCGGAGAAATCTCTGCTGGATGCGCCATTAAGAAGGTTGGTTGAATTAAGTGATGTTCAGCTACTTCTTCAAAGATCGCATTCACGATAGAGCCTAGTCCCCAAGATTTTTGTACTTCGATACCTAAGCGTTCAGCAGTTGCTTTTGCACGATCGAAATCATAAAGATCTTCTTTTACGATACCTTTGTCTGCACCGTATTTAATGGTTGCATCATGTAATGTAATACGCTCAAACGGTTTGCCGAAGTCAAATTCTAAATCACCGTATTTCACAATGGTTGTACCAAGAATATCAATCGCGAGTTTGCGTAATAATTCTTCGGTGTTATCCATTAAATCATGGTAATCCGCATAAGCTTGGTAGTATTCAAGCATGGTGAATTCAGGGTTATGACGAACAGAAACACCCTCGTTACGGAAGTTACGGTTTAATTCGAATACGCGTTCAAAACCACCAACCACTAAACGTTTTAGGTAAAGTTCAGGTGCAATACGAAGATACATATCAACGTCTAATGCATTGTGGTGAGTGATAAATGGACGAGCAGATGCACCACCTGGAATCACTTGTAGCATTGGAGTTTCAACTTCCATGAAACCTTTGGAAATAAAGAATTCACGAATACCTGCAACCACTTTTGAACGAATCACAAAAGTACGACGAGATTCTTCATTAGAAATTAAATCTAAGTAACGTTGACGATAACGCGCTTCCATGTCTGTTAAACCATGGAATTTGTTTGGTAACGGACGAAGTGCTTTGGTTAAAAGTTGAACTTCCGTTGTTTTGATGGTTAATTCATTGGTTTTGGTTTTGAAAAGTGTACCTTTCACCCCAATGATATCACCTAAATCCCAGTTGCCTACATCTTCGGCATAAACGCCTTCAGGAAGGTTATCACGAGCAACATATAATTGGATTTTGCCACTCATATCTTGCAAGGTAATAAAGGTGGCTTTACCCATTGCACGACGAGTCATAATACGACCTGCAACGGCAACTTCAATCGCTTTTTCTTTTAATACTTCACCATCTTCGGCTTCGTACTTATCATGTAAATCTTGAGCAAGGGAGTCACGACGGAATTGATTCGGGAACGCATTACCTTTTGCGCGTAATGCGGCTAATTTTTCACGGCGAACGAGCATTTCGCCATTGAGATCTAATTCTTTCACTTCTTGTTCTGACATATCCTTTACCTCGTTAGTTTGTAATTAGAATGTGATTTATTGAAAATAAAAAGGTTTCTTCTATTCTACCCATAGCATTGTTTTTTGTTAAGCCTTTTTTAATGAAGTCATCTGTTTTATAGGGAAAGTGTTGGTGATAAATGCAGGAAAGCAAAATTGTGCTATTTTTTTAATCAAAACGTTTATCATCATGTCTTGATATTCATACAAACAAAAAGAGCGGCCAATTTCTCAAAGGTTTTAAACTCTGAAAATACTGACCGCTCTTTGCGTAGAATGATTAATTAAAGATCGAAATCACCGAAATCATTGGTATCGACTTTAGAGTCAATTTGACCAACAAGGTAAGAACTCACTTCAACCTCTTGTGGTGCTACTTGTACGTTGTCAGAAACAAGCCATGCGTTAATCCATGGAATTGGGTTAGAACGCGCACCAAATGGCAATGGAAGACCGACCGCTTGCATACGGATATTAGTGATATATTCCACGTATTGCACCAAAATGTCTCTGTTCAAACCAATCATTGAACCGTCTTTGAACAAATAATCAGCCCATTCTTTTTCTTGCTCTGCAGCAGCTAAGAATAAATCATAGGCTTCTTGTTTACATTCTTCCGCAATTTCTGCCATTTCAGGATCGTCTTGACCAGCAGCCATGATGTTTAAAATATGCTGCGTACCGGTTAAGTGTAAGGCTTCATCACGTGCGATAAATTTAATGATTTTCGCATTACCTTCCATTAATTGACGCTCTGCAAAGGCAAAGGAACAAGCGAAAGATACGTAAAAACGAATCGCTTCAAGTGCGTTCACACTCATCAAGCAAAGGTAAAGTTGTTTTTTCAAGTTGCGTAATGTCACCACACATTCTTTACCATCTACCGTGTAAGTACCTTCACCGTACAGGCTGTAAAGTTGGCTATCACGGATTAAATCATCGTAATAAGAAGAAATGTCACGCGCACGTTTGATGATTTCTTCGTTGGTCACGATGTCATCAAACACGATAGATGGATCGTTCACAATGTTACGAATAATGTGTGTGTAAGAACGAGAGTGGATGGTTTCAGAGAAGGTCCAAGTTTCAATCCAGGTTTCCAATTCAGGAATAGACACTAACGGTAATAATGCAACGTTCGGGCTACGGCCTTGAATAGAATCTAATAGGGTTTGATATTTTAAGTTACTGATGAAAATGTGCTTTTCATGCTCAGGTAACGCGGCATAGTCGATACGGTCTTGAGACACATCCACTTCTTCCGGACGCCAGAAGAAAGAAAGTTGTTTTTCAATGAGCTTTTCAAACGTCTCATATTTTTGTTGATCGTAACGCGCAACGTTAACGTTTTGACCAAAGAACATAGGCTCTTTTAATTGGTCGTTTTTGGTTTGTGAGAAAGTGGTGTATGCCATGTTTCAGATCCCTTCTATTCTTCATTTGGTTTGTTTTTTAGGTATTTGATTAGATACTCATTAATTTCATTAGCTTTCGATATATCTTCTTCCCATAAATCTTTTATTTTTTGATTCTTTATGCTTGAGGAAGAAGAATTGTTTAACGATTCTTTGAGTTTTTTTATTCGCTCTTGAGCTCTCTGACGACTACTTTCATCTTCTAGCCTTGCGATCCTACTTGATAACACTCTTGTATTCTCCAGTATCTCCGCCAATACATCTCCTTGCTCTCTAGGTTTTGCTGAAGGTTCTTCTTTTGTAGTTTTAATTATCTCATCAAACTCTCGTTCGAATTGCTCCCAATATGTATTAAAAACTTGTTCTAAAACTCTTGAGTCTAGTCCGTTATTTCCGAGAGCTGTATTTAGAGTTCTAACTAAATTAAAC
>CABSZQ010000113.1 GCA_902482195.1 uncultured Haemophilus sp. | reverse complement strand
ATATGAATCATTGCTCGGAATTAATCTCTAAAAATGGCTTTTAATAAGCCATTTTTGTCCTGTTTTATTCCTTGTTTCTGGTATGCCGATTTTTTCTAAAATTTTTTCTCTTTTTGCGATCTGAATTGCAGAATTAAGACAAACTTTTCATTTTTTGAGACAAATCTCGCCATAATTTTCTTTTTAAAGGAGAGAATTATGAGCGATTTTACGTCGATTTTGTTGCGATTAGCTCAAGTGCCCAAATTGGGCAGTGTGCGGATTCAACAAATTTTAGCCCATGTGAGTATAGAAGACTTATTAAATTATGATGAAGTGGCATTTCAACAAATAGGCTGGAATGCTTTACAGATTCGTCGTTGGTTTCAGCCAGAAATGAAATTCATTGAACCTGCCTTGAACTGGGCAGAAAAAGAAGGCCATCATTTAATTCATTGTTTTTCAGATGACTATCCTTTTTTACTTAAACAAATTAGTGGTTTTCCGCCTTTATTATTTGTGAAAGGCAATTTGACCGCACTTTCAGCTCAACAAATCGCCATGGTTGGGAGCCGTTATTGTTCGGCTTATGGGGAATATTGGGCAAAATATTTTGCGACAGAGCTTTCTCTCGCAGGATTGACGGTGACGAGTGGGCTTGCATTAGGTATTGATGGATTTAGTCATCAGGCGGTGGTGGATATTCAAGGACAAACCATTGCCGTATTGGGTAGTGGATTAGATCACATTTACCCCGCTAAACATCGTAGATTAGCCGAGCAAATTATCGAAAATAATGGGGCATTAGTTTCTGAATTTATCCCTACGCAAGCACCGATTGCTGAAAACTTTCCTCGTCGTAATCGCATTATCAGCGGGCTTTCATTGGGGACATTAGTCATTGAAGCCACAGAGAAAAGCGGATCACTCATTACAGCACGTTATGCCTTAGAACAAAATCGCGATATTTTTGCGTTGCCAGGGAATATTCAAAGTGAATACAGTCAAGGCTGTCATAAACTGATTAAGCAAGGTGCAATGTTGGTAGAAAATGTGAAAGATATTTTAGATAGCCTCAACCATAGCATTGTTTTTCAGCCGCCAGTACATACGCCAATCAATCAGTCGATAGCTAAACCGCTCACAGCAAAAATTCCAGCTGTGGAGCCGAGTCATCCTGAACTTTATCAACATATCAGTTATACACCGATAAGTCTTGATGATTTATCTGCCGCATTGAATTTGCCGGTGGATTTGCTTT
The DNA here is from genome assembly GCA_902482195.1 of uncultured Haemophilus sp. Classification (GTDB taxonomy): domain Bacteria; phylum Pseudomonadota; class Gammaproteobacteria; order Enterobacterales; family Pasteurellaceae; genus Haemophilus_D. The sequence goes on along the minus strand of CABSZQ010000113.1, from coordinate 4,123 downwards.
TAGTGCAGTTATTAGATTTGGAATTGCAAGACTTAATCGTCAATGAGAATGGACTCTATAAGCGGATAGCATAAACGGGGTAGAGCGATGAGGCAATCCTGTGCTAAGATACGGTTCAGTTTTAGAAAGGAGAACCTATGTTAGCCATTATTTCCCCGGCAAAAACCTTAGATTTTGAAAGTGCGGTCAGAAATCTTCCTGTTTCTCAACCGCACTTGACGGATTATAGTGAGCAACTGATTGAAATCTGTCGTCAATTATCTCCCCAAGATCTTTCTTCCTTAATGTCTATCAGCGATAAACTTGCGGGCTTAAATGCCGCTCGCTTTGCTGAATGGACAAAATCTCACAACGAAAAAAATTCACGCGCCGCCATTTGGGCATTCAAAGGTGATGTTTACACCGGGTTAGATGCAGATAGTTTATCTGATGAAGATATACAATTCGCGCAACGCCATTTACGTATGCTTTCCGGCTTATATGGCTTACTTAAACCCCTCGATTTAATGCAGCCTTACCGCTTGGAAATGGGCACAAAGCTAGCGAATCCAAAAGGGAAAGATCTTTATGCTTTTTGGGGTAACATCATCACTCAATCCGTACAACAAGCACTTGATGAGCAAGGCGATCGTATTTTGATCAATTTAGCTTCTGATGAATACTATAAATCAGTAAAAGAAAGCCAATTAGAGGCACAGATTGTGAAGCCTGTTTTCTTAGATAATAAGAATGGCAAATACAAAGTGGTTAGCTTTTATGCGAAAAAAGCCCGTGGTTTAATGTGTCGTTTTATCATTCAAAATCGTTTGGAACGTGTTGAACAACTGAAAGAGTTTGATCTTGGTGGTTATTGGTTTGATTCAGCATCCTCAACTGAAAAAGAATTTGTATTTAAGCGAGATATCAATGAATAAATTCCTTGTTATATTGACCGCACTTTTATTATCAGGTTGTGCGGCAAAAGTGAGTCAGCTTCAAACACCTGAAAAAATTGAATACAACGGCAAAACCTATAAACTTACTGCAAGCCAAGATTTAGATACGATTGCGCGTTATGTTTATCTTGCAGAGCCGGATACCTTGGAAAATTGGCAGTCTCAAATTGAAGTGTTGCTTGATCGTGATTTATCCCGTTCTATTGAGCAACGCGTAGCATTACGTGAGAAAGTATACCGTAATTTAGGTGTGAAAGATTTCAAAATCCTTGCGAATTCAACGAATCCGAAAAAGCCTGCCACAGAGTTAAATGGTTATGTCATTTATGCGCCGACAGAACAAAATCCGTCTTGGCAAGTGGATATAGCTAAGGGTAAAAATGTTCCGCATTGTGGCTTTGTGCAATATCAATATTCCCAAAAAGTGGAACAAGGTAAGAAATTTCAGCGTTTAAACGAAGTAAAAATTGTGAAAAACTTACAAAAGTATTTAGTTGCAAAAGAAAGCAAGACATTACAAAAAGCAGATCTTTCTTGGAAATGTGAAAGTTATTTCCATCACTAAAACTTATACTAGATCAAATTCCACGTAAATTTTAAAAATTTTTCTAGAGCAGAAATAATGGATGGTGTAATCTTGACGCCAATTATTTTTAGAGTTCAAAGTAGGTAAATATGATTAAAAAAATTGCTGTATTAACCAGTGGTGGTGATGCGCCAGGTATGAATGCTGCTATCCGTGGCGTTGTTCGTGCAGCTCTTGCAGAAGGGCTTGAAGTATTTGGGATTTATGACGGTTATCAAGGCTTATATAACAATAAAATCCAACAGTTAAACCGTTATAGTGTATCCGATATTATTAACCGTGGTGGTACATTTTTAGGCTCCGCACGTTTCCCAGAATTTAAAGATCCTGCAGTACGTGAAAAATGTGCAGAAATTTTACGTTCTCACGGTATTGATGCTTTGGTTGTTATCGGTGGTGATGGTTCTTATATGGGGGCTAAATTACTCACAGAAGAACATGGTTTCCCTTGCGTAGGTATTCCAGGGACGATTGATAACGATGTAGCAGGAACTGATTACACAATCGGTTATGAAACAGCACTACAAACAGCGGTGGATGCGATTGACCGTTTACGTGATACCTCAAGTTCTCACCAACGTATTTCTATCGTAGAAATCATGGGTCGTCATTGTAGTGACTTAACCATTTCTGCAGGTATTGCGGGTGGTTGTGAATATATCGTGGCATCTGAAGTGGAATTTAATCGTGAAGAATTAATTCGCCAAATTGAACGCAGTATTATTCGTGGAAAACGCCATGCCATCATTGCGATTACTGAATTAATCACAGATGTACATTCTCTTGCTCGTGAGATTGAAGCTCGTGTAGGCCATGAAACCCGTGCTACCGTATTAGGCCATATTCAACGTGGTGGTTCACCTTGTGCCTTCGACCGTATTTTAGCTTCACGTATGGGCGTATATGCGGTAGATATATTGCTACAAGGTAAAGGTGGCTATTGCGTGGGTATTCAAAACGAAAAATTAGTTCACCACGATATTATTGATGCGATCAACAATATGCGCCGTGAATTTAAAGCCGATTGGTTAGAAATGGCTAAACGCTTAGAATAATCTTCTAAAGGTTATTTAAAACAAAAGAAATCGGGCTAAAACAGTGGTTGTTTTAGCCCGATTTTTATATGCCTCGATTAGACTTTGAGTTTATTTTTCTTACGTTGCAAGAAGTACACGAAAATGAGTAATAATGCACAAGCAAGAGACACAATAAACAAGCTACCAAAGAATCCGTTCCAGTGGAGTGATTGAATAATCCATGCTAATGGCGCCCCTGCCGCTGCAGCACCAATATAGGCAAAGAGGCTAACGAAGCCGGTAGAAGAACCTGAAGCATGTTTGTGGGAGTTTTCAGCAGCGGCCATGGCGATAAGGAATTGCGGACCAAAGATAAAGAATCCCATTAGGAAGAATAATCCACACATAACAAAATAGTTATCACTTGGGATGAACCATAATGCTAAGGAGGTTGAAATAATACCTAACACATAAATGATGTTCATTTGGGTACGGTTTCCGTTGAAGAACTTATCAGAGCCCCAGCCTGCAAAAAGTGCTCCTAAGAATCCACCGATTTCAAAGAAAGAAACCGCGGAGTTCGCTTTAAGTAAGTCATAACCGTGGGTTTCTGTTAAATATAAGTTACCCCAGTCATTGATACCGGTACGGATGATATAAATAAAACACCAAGAAAATGCTAATGCCCAGATAATGCTGTTTTTAAACACATAAATTTTAAGAATTTCCCAGTTAGATAAACCTAGACCTTCATTTTCATGTTCCTTTTCAGCGATATCATTACGCCATTCACCTACTGTTGGAAGTCCCATTGATGTTGGGCGATCGCGTAATAAGAAACAAAGAGCAAAACCGATGACACAGGCAATAATTCCTGGCACGATCATACCGTAACGCCATCCCCAATAAAGGGCTACAGCACCAGATAAAATTGGAATGAGTGCACCACCTAAGTTATGTGAGGTATTCCAAATAGCCCACCATAAACCGCGCTCATTACGTGAGTACCAAGTATTTAGGATTTTTGAACATGGAGGCCAGCCCCAACCTTGGAAAAAGGCGTTGATCATCCAAAGGGTGATAAACATAAAGACAGATGAACTCATACCGAATAGAATATTGACGACACCCGTCATCATTAAACCAATCCCCATAAAGTAACGAGGATTAGAACGGTCACCAAGTACACCCGATAAGAATTTAGACACGCCGTAGGTGAGATAAAAAGCAGTACCCATGATCCCGATATCGGCTTTTTGTAGCCCTAAGTCCGTTAGCATGGCAGGCATAACGAAGTTAAAACTTTTACGAGTAAAATAGAAAACGGCGTAGCCGATATAACTGGTAATCATCAAATGTAATCGCCAGTAACGATAAGTTTTGTCGATCTCCTCTTTGCTTTTCGTAACCGGTAGATCCGGTGGTACACTGAAGATACCCATAATATTTCTCCTCTAATGATAATAAGTCATTTCAGTATATTACAAAGCCGGTTTTCAAAAGGGGACTCAGATCAAAAAATGGGGAATTTATAGGAAAAAATAGCTTGATGAATCGTTGATTTGATAATGAACGAATAAGTGCGG
>CABSZQ010000112.1 GCA_902482195.1 uncultured Haemophilus sp. | reverse complement strand
ACTACCTACTGTGTCACCCACCACGTTAAATTCGTCAAAGCCGAGATCCATACCTGAGGTAATATTAACAAGGATACCCTTAGCATTAGAAAGATCGACTTTCTCTAATAAATCATTTTTAATTGCAAGACGCGCCGCTTCTTCTGCACGACCCGCACCTGGTTCACTTTGAGCAGAACCAAAACCAATCATCGCTTGGCCCATTTCCGACATAACGGTTCTTACGTCAGCAAAGTCCACATTGATTAAACCTGGAGAGGTAATCATATCGGAGATGCCCATAACAGAGTTACGTAATACATCATTTGCAGCAGCAAAAGCATCAATTAACGTTGCATTTTTCGGGAGAACTTTTTGGATTTGTTGGTTAGGAATAATGATCATTGAATCCACGTATTGTGAAAGATCTTTAATCCCTAATTCAGCAAATTGCATACGTTTTTTGCCTTCAAAGCTAAATGGCTTAGTAACAACAGCAACAGTTAAAATGCCTAATTCTTTTGCAACTTTAGCGACGATTGGTGCGGCACCAGTACCTGTACCACCACCCATACCGGCAGCGATAAAGACCATGTCTGCACCTTCAAGCATTTTACGGATTTCTTCTTGGTCATCTTCAGCCGCTTTACGACCTACATTTGGGTTTGCGCCTGCACCAAGACCTTTCGTTGTTGCCCCACCAATTTGTACAGTTTGTTGAACTTGGCTTTTGCGTAATGCTTGCGCATCGGTATTCACCGCATAGAATACGATTTTACCGTGTTCTTCGCTATCAATTGCACTCTCGCCCAAGAAATTACCATTGAATTCTTGTTGCACCATATTAGCAACCATGTGGTTAACTGCGTTACCGCCGCCTCCACCGACACCGACAACCTTAATCAGTGCACCTGTTTGCTCTTCAAAATCACCATACTCTGGGTATAACATTTGCTGTTCTCCGTTACTGCTAATACTCTGCTAGCACATTAATAAAAGTTAAATTTTTTCTATTGTAAATGAAAAAGCCAAAATGATCAAAATTCTGATTTCACTTTATTGAAAATATTTTTAAGGCCTTTCCAGAATTTTTTGCCTAATGCTTCATCACCATAGTTACTATCCACCGGATCATTATCACTATTTTGATGATGATATTGTAGTAATCCCACGACGGTTGAATATTGCGGACGGTTTACATAATCTGTTAACCCCGTGATATTTAGTGGACTACCAATACGTACCTGGCAACCAAATACACTTGATGCACAATCTTTTAAGTCTTCAATCTGTGCACCACCACCGGTAATAACTACACCCGCAATTAATTCAAATTTAATATGTTTGGTTTCTAAATCTGCTTTAAGCTTATCTAATTCGTCCTTAACAACGCCTAATAGTTCAATATATCTTGCTGAAGTGATTAAAGATAAATCACTTTTTGTTAAGGCTCGTGGTGCTCGACCACCAATACTTGCCACTTCAATTTTCTTATCACCATGTAAACGTGCCGGATATAATGCACTCGCATAATTCACTTTAATGCGCTCTGCCTCTGCACGAGAAACGGTACATGCATGAGCAATATCGTTCGTTACAATATTTCCTGCGTAAGGAATAACCTTACTGAAACGCAATGAGCCATTGGTATAAACCATCATATTCATGGTGCCTGCACCGAAATCAACTAAGCAAACACCAAGATCTTTTTCATCTTCAGTTAAAACAGAATGTGTTGCTGCAAAGCCGGAAAACACAACTTTATCAACTTGTAATCCACAACGCTCAACTGCTTTTTTCAAGTTATTTTGCCAGTCTTGGTGACACGCAATTAAGTGTACGTTTGCTTTTAAACGAACACCTTGTAAACCTAATGGATTTTTAATATTAACTTGTTTATCTACGGCATATTCTTGTGGAATGATGTGTAATAAAGAAAGACCCTCAGGTAATTTCACTGAGCTCGCTGTATGTAAAGCATCATCAATTTCATCTTGAGTTACTTCATTTTCAGAAATAGCAACAAAGCCGCTCTCATTCAGGCTTTGAATATGTTCACCTGTAATCGCAAGAGTCACGCTCATAATTTGGCAATCAGCCATTGATTCAGCTGCCTCAATGGCACGTTGGATAGAGTTAACGACAGCATCTAAATCAGTAATACTGCCACGATCAATCCCTTTTGATGGACAACTACCCACGCCAAGTACATTTACTACGCCATCAGGAAGCACTTCCCCAACGACAGCTACTACTTTTGATGTACCAACTTCAAGACCTACAATTACTTTCGGTTCCAACTCTTTTGCCATTTTATTATTACACCCAATGAATTATTTTTTATTTCTCTGTCAATCCAACCGCTGCTGATGCAGATGCATAGCGCAAATCTACATAATCAATTCGTTTACCTTCAGGCACTTCAATTTGTGGATAAATCGTTACAAATCGATCTAATTTTGGTTTCCAATCTCCGCGCCCAAGTTTCAATACTATATCATTATCTAGCGTAACTTGCCACGCACCACGATCATCAATTGTCACACCTTTAACCACCAAATTTTTCGCTTTAAAATCAGCAAAAATTTGATTCCAAGCCTCTAATACTTTCAAGCTTTGATAATCCGGACCACCTAAATAAGGTAAAGCTTTTTCTTTTAGCTTATCCATCGGCAATTGGAAAACTGTTCCGTCTTTTGTAACGAACTCTGTTTTGTTCCAAATGGCGACTGGCTGATATTCGGATAACCAGATACTTAAACGATTTGGCCAAATTTTACGAACCACCGCACCTTTTACCCAAGGAATCGTTTCAAGCTGCTCTTGAATTTGCTTAACGTCTTGTCCCCAAAAACCCTTGAGAGAGCCCATTTTAAGCAACACATCTTGCACATCCGGATAAGTGGTAAATTCATTTTGGCCCACTAATGCATAGGCAGTAATTTTTCTATCACCGTCTAAGCTTTCAAGCCAACTCTGCCAGTTTGAATAAACGAAATACCCTAGCCCCGCACAAAGTAACACCAAAGCAAGTTTAATCGGCAACATAAAACGGAATTTACCTTCTCCGTTAGATGAGCGACCAAATTGCGTTGGCGGTGTATTTTTGCGCTTAATTACATTCATTACGCACTCAACTCCAAAATTTTCACGACGAGTTGTTCAAATGAAATACCGACTGTTGATGCAGATTTAGGGAATAAACTGTGACTTGTCATGCCAGGGTTCGTGTTTACTTCGACTAAACGGAAATCACCTTGTGCATCAGTCATCACATCAATGCGGCTCCAGCCACGACAACCCACAACGTCATAAGCACGTTTAACTAATTTCGCTAATTCTTGCTCTCGTTCAGCTGAAAGGCCGGCAGGGCAAAAATATTGAGTGTTATCTGAAATATATTTCGCATCGTAATCATAAAACTCACCTTCTGGCACAATGCGAACAGCAGGCAATACTTCGCCACCTAAAACAGGCACAGTTAATTCATCGCCAGCCAACCATTCTTCAATCAAAATGGTGTTATCAAATTTAAGTGCGTAATCGACCGCACTTTTTAATTCTTCGACTGCTTTTACTTTTGTTAAACCCACACTTGAACCTTCAAGAGACGGCTTAACCATCAAAGGTAAACCTAATTTTTCGACCACAGCTTGTGGGTTTAGTTCGTGAGCGTTTTCTTTAGTCACAATCTCCATATCGGCAACAGGTAAACCAAAGGCTTTCCATAACATTTTAGTACGCATTTTATCCATGGTTAATGCTGAAGCCATCACGCCACAACCCGTATAAGGCAAACCGATTTGTTCTAATAAACCTTGCATGGTGCCATCTTCACCACCACGACCATGTAAAATGTTAAAGACACGATCAAAACCATCAGCCTTTAAATTCGCGACATTATATTCTTTAGGATCGATACCATGTGCATTATAACCTTGGCTCACTAATGCGTTTAACACGGCTGCGCCAGAATTAAGAGAAACTTCACGTTCAGCTGATGTGCCACCTAACAACACAGCAATTTTTTCTTGTTTTAAATTCATTGTTTTATCCTGTTTTCTTTTTATTCTTCGTCAAAAGTGCGGTTATTTTTCAGTGTATTTATGCTTTCCAACGCTCAGCTAAACCACGAGAAATTTTGCTTACACTTCCCGCACCTTGGGCAAGAATTAAATCACCATCTTGAATAATTTGATCTAATACATCGCCAAGTTGTTCCGTATCAGAAACTAAAATTGGATCGACTTTTCCTAGATTACGAATAGAACGACAAAGTGCTTTACTATCTGCACCGACGATTGGTGCTTCACCTGCCGCATACACGTCTAACATAATCAATGCATCCACTTGGGATAATACTTGCACGAATTCATCAAATAAATCGCGAGTACGTGAATAACGGTGAGGCTGGAAGATCATGACAATACGTTTATCTCCCCAACCTTCACGTGCTGCTTTAATTGTTACATCAACTTCTGTTGGGTGATGACCATAATCATCCACTAAGCATACTTTACCATTTGGACGGATAAACTCACCTAATTGGTCAAAACGTCGGCCCGCACCTTGGAAATCAGCAAGTGCTTCTAAAATCGCTTCATTACCAATGCCTTCTTCTTTTGCTACAGCAAGTGCGGCCGTCGCATTTAACGCATTGTGTTTACCTGGCACATTCAATAATACATTGATGCGTTCACCACTTGGGCAAACTACGGTGTAATGGCCTTGGAAACCCGTTTGTTCATAATCTTCGATACGATAGTCTGCATGTTCACTGAAACCATAGGTTAACACTTGGCGTCCAACTTGAGGAACAAGTTCCATTAATACCGCATCATCTGCACACATAACCGCTAAACCGTAGAATGGTAAGTTATGTAAGAACTTCACGTAGGTGGCTTTCATTTTTTCAAAATCACCGCCGTACGTATCCATATGATCCGGTTCAATATTGGTTACCACAGAAACCATTGGTTGCAAGTGTAGGAAAGACGCATCACTTTCATCTGCTTCTGCAATTAAATAGCGACTTGCACCTAAATGCGCATTTTTACCGGCTGATTTAACTAAACCACCATTAACGAAAGTTGGATCCAATTTCGCTTGAGTATACACCATCGAAATCATGGCAGTAGTTGTGGTTTTACCATGGGTACCCGCAACTGCAATACCATGACGAAAACGCATAATTTCAGCTAACATTTGTGCTCGCTGAATCACTGGAATACGATTTTGTTTTGCGGCAATTAATTCTGGGTTATCTTCATGGATCGCGCTTGATACAACAACTACACTTGCCCCTTGCACATTTTCCGCTTGGTGACCAATGAAAATTTTTGCGCCTGCTTGAGCAAGACGTTGAGTCACGACACCATCTGCAA
>CABSZQ010000111.1 GCA_902482195.1 uncultured Haemophilus sp. | reverse complement strand
ACAAATGAAGACATTGAAAAAACGCTTGCTGCCGCTGATATTGCATTTGCCGCAGTGGCTTAAAATATAAAAGTGCGGTTAAATTTAACCGCACTTTTTTATTTCATATTATAAGCGTTCATAAAGCACGTTTACTAACAATCCCCTTTCCTCTTCGGTTAATGCTGTGCCTTTCTCATTTGTTAGAATAAAAAAGTCTTCAGCTTTTTCTCCCACTGTCGTGATTTTTGCATTCCAAAGATTGAGTTTTAACTCGGTAAAAATTTGACTGATTTGAGCCAATAAACCTGGTTTATCTAAAGCCACCACTTCTAATTCGGTATGCTCTTTTTTGGTTTCTTTCAAAAAACGTACATCTGTTTTTACGGTGAAATGTTGCAACTGTCGATTATTTGCAAAAGACATGGATGGCAATTTTTCGCCTAATAAAACAGAGGTTAATACCGTCTCCAATTCTCGGCGACGTTCTGAACGAACCAATTCACCATTTAATTCTGTGATGATAAAGCTGTCGAATACGTAGCCATCATCGGATGTCAAAATTTGCGCATCATGAATACTGAATTTTTTCGCGCCAATGGTTGATACCACTTTATTAAATAAATTAGCTTGATCGGGACAATAAACAAAAATTTCTGTTCCGCCGGAAGAAAAACGGTTACTAATTTTAACGAGTACTTCACCATCAAATTCAGCTAATAGCTCCGTATGCCACGCAATTTGTTTTGGGCTATTTCGTAAGAAATAATCAGATGGGCAACGCTGCCACAACGCTGAAATTTTCTCTTCCGATAATTCTGGTTTTTCTTCGGATAAAATTGCCAACGCCAATTGACGATTTTCAAGGATTTTTTCTTCATTATCTAATAGCAAATCCATCCCTTGTCGGAATTGTTGCTCCGTATAATCATAGAGTGCGGCAAATAAAGAACGTTTCCAGCTATTCCACAAAGTGCCGTTTGTTGCACAAATATCGGCAACAGTCAAACAAGTGAGATAATCTAAACGCACATGATTTTGTACACTTTCAGCAAAGCTCATCACGACTTCAGGATCATGAATATCTCGACGCTGTGCCGTAATTGACATGAGCAAATGCTCTTTCACTAGCCAAGCCATTGTTTCAATTTCTCGACGATCAAAACCATGCAAACGGGCAAATTCAACAATATCTTCAGCACCTAACTCTGCATGATCCCCTCCTCGACCTTTCGCTATATCATGGAAAAGTGCGGCAACATAAAGCAAAGTGCGGTCAGAAATTTGACTAAATATTTGATGACAAATAGGATGAGATTCCGCTTCGTCTTCAGCTAAGAAACTTTCCAATTTTAACATCACTCGCAAGGTATGCTCATCCACGGTATAAATGTGGAAAAGATCGAATTGCATCAAACCTTCAATTCCCTGCCATTGTGGCAAATAAGCCGTTAACACACCATATTGGTGCATTGGGAGAAATGCACGCTGAATCGCGTTCGGTTGATTAAATAACCGAATAAATTTTTCTCTTGCTTCAGGAATATCACATAATTTCTGTGTCAAACTTTCCAACGCAATCTGAAGTTGGCGTAATGTTGAAGAATGAATTTCAGCTTGTTCATGCTGCGTAAGGTAGAAAAAAAGATCCAAAATACGATCTGGATAACGTAAAAACAAATCGTTTTTACGTAAACACAAACTTTGATTTACTAATTCAAAATTCTCATCCAAAGGATAAATAGAGATCTCGCCATCTGTTGATAAAAAATGCTCTTTATAGTGCTTAATCAGGATATCGGTCAAACGAGAAATCGTGCGTAAAGCTTGGAAAAAACGTTTCATCATTTTTTCAACACCACGGTTTCCCTCGCCTTCAAAACCAAGCATATCACTCACTTTGATTTGACGATCAAACAACAAGCGGTTGTCATAACGTTTTAAAATCAAATGTAAAGCAAACCGCACTTTGAATAAAAATTCTTGGTTTTCTAATAATTGCTGATGTTCTGATGGGTAAATAAAGCCACTTTCCAAAATGCCATCAAGTGTCATTTCTCCTGTATGGCGTAAGGCGATCCAGTATAAAAGGTGAAGATCCCGCAAACCACCTGGGCTGTATTTTAAATCGGGCTCTAAATTGTAACTGGTGTTGTGGTAACGATGATAACGTTCAATTTGCTCTTGTACTTTGGCATCAAAGAATGGTTTTACCGCCCAAAAATCTGGCTTTTTCAGTATTTCCCCTAAAACATTAAAAAGGGATAAGTCACCCGATAAATAACGGGACTCAAGCAAATTGGTGGCAATAGTAATGTCTTGTTTACCTTCCTTTTCACATTCTTCCAAAGAACGAACACTATGCCCTACGTTGAATCCACAATCCCACAAGAACTGCACAAACTGAGCAATTTTTTCTTCCGCTTCAATGCCTTTTTCTTCTTTTGAAAGAATAAGAACATCCAAATCAGATAAAGGAAAGATTTCTTGTCTGCCATAACCGCCTACTGCAATTAAGGTGAGATGAGATTTATCTAATTCAAATTGCTGCCAAAGCTGTTTTAACAAATCATCACAAAACTGTGTACGGTTAGCAATCAGCTCAAAGACAGAATAATCAGTAAAGTGCTGACGTTCAAATTCCTTTAAATTTTCACGCTGAATTTTGACCGCACTTGGCGTGAGTGGAGAGTCGAAATGATAAGGAAAAAGCATAGGTATTCCACAAACAAAACAATTATAAAAAAAGCCCACTATCGTAGGCTTTTAGTTAAATTTAAAGGTTATTCATCATACGTTGAATTCGACCTTCCGCAATTTCTTCATCGCGGATTGTCATGACTTCACAACCGGTTTCTGTTACGACAATTTGGTGTTCATATTGCGCTGAATGGCTACGGTCTTTAGTTTTTACTGTCCAACCATCGCCCATAATGCGCACTTCTTTTTTTCCCGCATTAATCATTGGTTCAATGGTGAATACCATGCCTGGTTTTAAAATCACGCCACCATCATCCGCATAATAGTGTAATACTTGCGGTTCACAGTGGAATTCAGTTCCCACACCGTGGCCACAGTACTCTCGTACCACGCTAAAGCCTTGGCTTTCCGTATATTTTTGTACCGCTTTACCAATTTCATTTAAACGAATACCTGGCTTCACCGTACGTAATCCCACATAAAGCGCTTCTTGCGCCGCTTCAACTAATTTTTGGCTACGAATATTGGTTTCACCCACGATATACATCTTAGAATTATCACCGAAATAACCGTCTTTAATCACGGTCACATCAATATTAACAATATCGCCCTGTTTTAATTTTTTATCGTCGCTTGGAATACCATGGCAAACCACTTCATTTATAGAAATACAGGTTGCTTTTGGGAAGCCATGATAATTTAAACAGGCAGGAATCACTTTTTGTACGTTCACCATGTAATCATGACAAATACGATCCAATTCACCTGTGGTCACCCCTTCTTTTACATAAGGTTCGATCATGACTAAGACATCGGACGCTAATTTACACGCTTCACGTAACTTAACAAGTTCTTCTTCAGTTCTTAATGGAATGCCCATTATTTCTCCTTATTTAATTCAGATTTATTCGCATATAATAGCACTAATTCCGTGAAAAATCTTGAATGAATTAACAGGTTATTAGATAATACAAGGATTATTTTTAGGAAAGTGGGGATAGAGATATGTCAGATTTAGATATGGCCGTGCCGCTAACTTTTACTGATGCGGCAGCCAATAAAGTAAAAAGCTTAATTACCGAAGAAGAAAACAATGAATTAAAATTACGCGTGTACATCACCGGTGGTGGCTGCAGCGGTTTCCAATATGGTTTTACCTTTGATGATAAAGTCAATGAAGGCGACCTGACGATTGAAAAATCCGGTGTGCAATTAGTCATTGATCCAATGAGCTTACAATACTTAATTGGTGGCACCGTTGATTATACTGAAGGGTTGGAAGGTTCTCGTTTTGTGGTGAACAATCCAAATGCAACCAGCACCTGTGGCTGCGGTTCGTCATTCAGCATCTAATATGGATTTTCAATTTACCCATTATCTAGGCAATGTACATGCTAAATGTTCGATGGAACACATTGCTCTAGCCAATTGGTTTAATTCAGAAGTGCGGTCAAATCCTCAAGCGTTTTTGACCGCACTTTCTGCCTGTGAGCAGATTAAAAATAATGATGAAGTCACGTTAATTGGTTCAGAATACACGCTTTTTATCAATACCGATGAAGTGATGATTCGCGCCAATAACCTTGCGATTGAAACAGATGAAATTTTAGAAGACGACTTCCATTATTATGATGAAGAAAGTATCGCCTTCTGCGGTACAACAGACTTCATCCACTTTCTTAATGCCTATTTTGAATTTATTGCTTAACCTCATTCTCTGAAGCTAACTATTATGTCAGAAACGGAAAACACCTCACCTGAACAACAAGAAACTCAAGCGCCAGATAAGCGCCGTTCTTGTAAAATCTTTTTAGCTAAAGCAGCCTTTACTTTAGGGACGCTTGCCGTATTTTATGGTGGCTATTTAGACTGGCAAATTCGCTCAAAAATGGATGGCCAAATTTGGCGTTTACCGGCAGAAGTGTATAGCCGTTTAGAAAGCGTAAAACTGTCTGACAACCTTTCTTTTGACGAAGTGATTCAAATCTTACTCAATAACGAATACCGTCAAACCACAATGATTGCAGCACCAGGTGATTTTAAACTCGAAGAGGATACCATCGTATTACTTCGTCGTGCGTTCCCTTATCCTGACAAACCAGAGCCACAACGTGTATTACGTTTACGTTTTACCGATAACAAACTTTCTCGCATTGAAGATTTAGTCAATGTAAAAGCGGTTGATGAATTCCGTCTTGCGCCTAAATTAATTGCGATGTTGGAATCAGATAATGAAGATCGTTTGGCGATTCCATTACAACAATACCCTCGCTTACTCATTGATGCCTTATTACTCACAGAGGATCGTCGTTTTTACGATCATAACGGGATTAACCCTATCGGTATCATGCGTGCAATGATTGCCAATATAAGAGCGGGTCAAACGGTTCAAGGCGGTAGCACACTGACTCAGCAACTAGTTAAAAACTTGTTCTTATCGAGCGAACGTTCTATTACACGTAAAGCTAATGAAGCGTTGATGTCATTAGTATTAGATTGGCGATATGATAAAAACCGTATCTTAGAAACCTATCTTAACGAGATTTACCTTGGTCAAAATGGTGATGTTCAAATTCACGGTTTTGCACTGGCGAGCCAATTCTATTTCGGTCGTTCTATCCGTGAAATTAGCCTAGACCAAATTGCCCTTTTAGTTGGCATGGTGAAAGGACCATCCCTTTATAATC
>CABSZQ010000110.1 GCA_902482195.1 uncultured Haemophilus sp. | reverse complement strand
GGTTGGTGTAACGGGTATGTATCAAGCCGGTTTCTTCCCTGTTATGATGTTCGGTTTACCGGGTGCAGCATTAGCGATTTATCTCAGCGCTAAACCAAGTCAAAGAACTAAAGTGGCATCAATCATGCTTGCAGGTGCATTTGCCTCATTCTTCACTGGTATCACCGAGCCATTAGAATTCTCTTTCATGTTTGTTGCACCAGTGCTTTACTTCATCCACGCGGTATTAACCGGTATTTCTGTCTTTATCGCGGCAACAATGCATTGGATCGCCGGCTTCGGTTTCAGTGCGGGTCTCGTGGATATGGTACTTTCATCACGCAACCCATTAGCCATTGAATGGTATATGCTCATCGTACAAGGCTTAGTATTCTTCGTGATTTACTATGCCGTATTCCGTTTTGCAATTAAAGCGTTCAACTTAAAAACATTAGGTCGTACCGAAGAAGCGGAAGAAACCACTACTGCACAACCAGCAGCGAGCCAATCTCGCGAAGAAAGAGCGGTCAAATTTATTGATGCTTTAGGTGGTGCAGATAACTTCAAAAATATTGATGCTTGTATCACTCGCTTACGTTTAAGCTTAGTCGATCAACACAAAATTAATGAAGAACAGCTTAAGTCTCTTGGTGCAAAAGGTATCGTGAAAATTGGTAACGATGGCTTACAAGTGGTTCTTGGACCTGAAGCTGAACTTGTGGCAGAAGCCATGAAACAAAAAGTAAAATAAAATACACAAAATGAAATACCGACTCAGAAATGGGTCGGTATTTTTTTGCCAAAAATAAAGTAAAAAATGACCGCTCTTTAGCTGAGAATTTCTCGTTCGAAGTGAGTTAAATGAAAGTTTGAAAATTGAAGATTGTTTTGAAGGGTGGTGGAACTAAGCAGAATTGGTCTTAACAGCAAGTGGCTTACTGCATCGCATCCCTGCGGGATTTCTACCTAGCCCACCATAGATTTAAAGCATCTCTGGGGTTCCAGTCTGCGATATAAAATTAAAAGATTAAGAATCTTTTAAAAGCCACTTATATATTCAGGAGACCAATCCTGACTTCCAAACAAACCACATTGGAAGGCTGTATTATGATAGAAGTCTTCCGCTATTTTGTCAATTAAGATATTTCACTAAAAGAAGTATTTTCTCACTTTTTGTATAAAAATTAACAAAGGCATTTCAACTATCACATCAATGTAACAAAAACAAAATAACCGTCTGATTAGAGACGGTTATTTTTGCTATCGAGTGCCGTAAACCACAATGGTTTTGCCGTGCGCATGAATGAGATTCTGATCTTCCAGCATCTTAATTATTCGCCCTACGGTTTCACGTGAACAGCCCACCATTTGACCAATTTCCTGACGCGTAATTTTAATCTGCATACCATCAGGATGAGTCATGGCTTCAGGTTGTTTTGCTAGATGCATAAGCGCCTGAGCAATACGCCCTGCCACATCTAAAAAGGCCAGGTTAGTCACTTGTCGAGACGTGTTTTGCAAGCGTTTTGATAACTGAGAAGTAAGGAACATTAAAATCTCAGGATTAATTTGAATAAGCTGACGATATTTTTTATAGGAAATTTCTGCAATTTCACAAGGGGTTTTGGTTTTCACCCAAGCAGAACGTTTCGAACCTTCGTCAAATAAACCCGCTTCACCAAAAAATTGTCCGGCACCTAAATAAGATAAAATCATCTCTTTGCCTTCATCATCTTTCGATGAAACCATCACACTTCCTTTAATTAAGAAATATAAAATATTCGCATCTTCCCCTGCATGGATTAAGGTCGATTTTGCCGGATATTTATGCAAATGGCAGTGAGTTAGGAACCAATCCAGAGCAGGATCGCGCTGCTGATCATCGTCTTGTAACTTTTGTTCTTCAAGTAATTCTACATCTTCTGACATATAAGCTCCTATTGATTCATTTTAGAAATTCCATTTTATCTTTGATATCAATGGATTCATGTAATTCTGACCAAACAATCACTGCACTTCCATTGTGAATCTTATTTAGTAGGTGTTGTTTTTTTTGTTCTAAAGAAAATTCGTGTGAACCATAATCGGTGCCTTCCCTAAGTACCACACTTTCCACAATATTTTCTAAGGTTTCTGTTGGCAATTCTTGCCACGGAATAATCATATATTTATCAACTAAAGTCAATTAAGCAAAAAGCGGTTCGAGAAAACGCCATTGCTGTTCAAAACTTTGATTTGCGCCTAAACGGAAGTTTGTGCGGACATAACGCATAAACTGTCCTTCACAAAGCGTCACTAAATGCCCCGCAATAATACGTTCATCGACATTAAAACCGCGCCCTTCGCGTAATTTTCGCATTTGTAAAATATTCACAAATTGCATTTCAAGGCGATCGAAGAATTGGGCAACACGAGCCTGTAAAAGTGGCTCTTCAAACATCAAGGCATGTCCGGTTAAAATACGTGTCAAACCAGGATTTTTACGCGCAAAGTCGAGGATCATCTGCATAATGTCACGCACTCGATTCATCGTATTAGTTTCATTACGAATCGATGTGGTAATACGGCTAAATAAATTTGCTTCAATATTATCGATCAACGCTTCAAACATTTTGGTTTTACTTGGGAAGTAACGATAAAGTGCCGCCTCTGACACCCCCACTTCTTCCGCCAAACGCGCTGTTGTCATACGCTCCATTCCGCGTTCAGAATGCAGCATATGGGTAAGCACCGTCAACACTTGTTGGCGGCGTTCTTTTACCGTACGTTTTTCGATTTTTGGCGGTTTGATTTCCGCGGCAATCTCATCAACTTCTACGAGAGATAATTGTTCTACCATAGTTTATTTTTTACCTGAATGACCAAAACCGCCCTCACCACGTTCAGTTTCGGTAAATTCGCTGACAATATTGAATTCCGCTTGTACTACTGGCACAAACACTAATTGTGCAATACGATCGCCAACTTCAATTTTGAACGGTTCATGGCCACGATTCCATACAGATACCATTAATGGACCTTGATAATCTGAATCAATTAAGCCCACTAAGTTACCTAATACGATACCGTGTTTATGGCCTAAACCCGAACGAGGCAGAATCACTGCTGCAAGGTTCGGATCGGCAATATAAATTGAAAGGCCTGTTGGGATAAGTTTAGTTTCACCTGGTTGAATTTCAATGCCCTCTTCAAGCAATGCACGTAAATCCAAACCTGCAGAACCTTCGGTTGCATAGGTTGGTAAAGGAAATTCGTTGCCAATACGGCTATCTAAAATTTTTACATCAATTTTTTTCATGCTTATTTATCCTTTAAAAGAAATCTGTCATACAAAAGTGCGGTCACAAAATCCAACGAATTTTGAGCCTATTTTATTTGTGATAATGCTCAACAATTTCGGTGACTAACACTTCTGCCAATTTATTTTTGTCAGCCAACGGCAACGATTTTTCGCCTGTTTTCCAAAAGATCTGTAAGGCATTTTGATCTTGTCCGAATACTTGCCCACCCGATACATCATTGGCACAAATCATATCTAAATTTTTACGTTGAAGTTTGCTCTTCGCATATTCAGCAACATTTTGTGTTTCAGCTGCAAAGCCCACAACAAATGGACGATCTTTTTCTAAACTTGCCACACTTGCGATAATGTCTGGATTTTTCACCAATTTAAGAGAAAGCTCATCGTTATCATTGGTTTTCTTAATTTTTTGCTCGGCAACTTCCGCGACTCGATAATCTGCCACTGCGGCACAGCCAATAAAGATACGATTTTTGACCGCACTTTCAAGAGAGGCTTGCCACATTTCATGGGCAGTTGTCACATCAATACGATGAACGTTTTTCGGCGTAGTCAGATTAACAGGGCCTGCAATTAAGGTGACATTTGCCCCACGTTTTGTAAAAGCCTCGGCAATTGCAAAGCCCATTTTGCCTGAGCTGTGATTAGAAATATAACGAACAGGATCGATAGCTTCACGCGTCGGACCAGCTGTAATAGTGACACTTAAATCAGCTAAATCTTGTTGAACAGCAAAAAGTGATTGAAGCGACTCAAAAATTTCAGCGGGTTCAGACATTCTCCCTGCGCCCACATCGCCACAAGCTTGAAAACCGCTATTTGGCCCAACAAAATGAACACCTCGCGCAGAAAGGGCGGTCAAATTTTGTTGTGTAATCGCCTGGCGGTACATTTGCTGATTCATAGCCGGTGCGAGCAAAATAGGTGTATTTGTCGCGAGACAAATCGTACTGAGTAAATCGTTAGCCATTCCAACGGTTAAACGCGCAATAAAATCGGCACTGGCTGGCGCAATCACAATCGCATCAGCCCATTTAGCCAGCTCAATATGCCCCATGGCTAATTCGGCTTGAGGATCAAGTAAAGATTGAGAAACCGCATTGCCTGAAATGGCTTGTAACGTTAAAGGCGTGACAAATTCAGCGGCGGCAGGCGTTAAAGCCACTCGAACTTCTGCGTTAGATTTGCGTAATAAACGAATAAACTCAATGGTTTTATAGGCGGCAATCCCCCCTGTAATCCCGACAACAATACGCTTTCCGCTCAAGCTCATCTGCTACTCCGCTACGACTTAATAGAATGGATATGTTTTGTGTGTTAGTACTTAACAACTTAAGGTCGCCTATTTTACTTCAAATTTCACCAATAAAAAATTTTATTTTTGCGATCGCTATACCAAAAACAAAACTGATTTCTCGCAAAGATTGAAAACATCCTGAAAATTGACCGCACTTTTTTCTTTTCATCATCTTAATATGCAGACAAACTCTCCTTTAATGCCTCGTGAAAAATTACTGAAATATGGCGTTGAAGCCCTCGAAGATCATGAATTACTTGCTATTTTTCTACGAACAGGGATTAAAGGTTGCCCTGTCATGGAATTATCACATAACGTGCTGCAACATTTTGGCTCTCTTCGAACCTTATTAAGCGCAGATAAAGAAGCCTTTTGCAAAGTAAAAGGATTAGGCATTACGCAGTTTATTCAACTGCAAGCCACCACAGAAATGACAAAACGCTATCTGAAGCAAGAATTACTGATAGAGCATGTATTTAGCGACACATCTACGGTAAAGCTTTATCTTCAAGCGGAGCTTCACCACGAAGAACGTGAAATTTTTATGGTGTTATTTCTAGATAATCAACATCGTTTGATTAAAAAAGAGCGGTTATTTTTAGGCACAATTAATGTAACGAATGTTTATCCACGAGAAATCATCAAAGAAAGCCTTTACTGCAATGCAGCCGCTTTAATTTTGGCTCATAATCATCCTTCTGGTATCGCAGAACCCAGTTATTCCGACAAACTGATTACACAAAAAATTATTGAAGCCGCTGAGTTAATGGATATTCGCATTTTAGATCATTTTATTGTCGGCAAAGGGACTTGTT
>CABSZQ010000109.1 GCA_902482195.1 uncultured Haemophilus sp. | reverse complement strand
ATGCATTACGTTTACCGGATTGGGATGCAAAAATTGAGCATTTATCAGGGGGCGAACGTCGCCGTGTCGCACTTTGTCGCTTATTACTCGAAAAACCAGACATGCTCTTATTAGACGAACCAACCAACCACTTAGATGCAGAATCTGTAGCATGGTTAGAGCGTTTCTTACATGACTACGAAGGTACCGTTGTGGCGATTACCCACGACCGTTACTTCTTAGATAACGTAGCAGGTTGGATCTTAGAGCTTGACCGTGGTGAGGGTATTCCTTGGGAAGGTAACTACTCTTCTTGGTTAGAGCAAAAAGAGAAACGCTTAGAGCAAGAACAAGCCGCTGAAAATGCGCGTCAAAAATCGATTGCGAAAGAGTTAGAATGGGTACGACAAAACCCTAAAGGTCGTCAAGCGAAAAGCAAAGCTCGTATGGCACGCTTCGATGAGTTGAACTCCGGTGAATACCAAAAACGTAACGAGACCAATGAACTCTTTATTCCACCTGGTCCACGTTTAGGTGATAAAGTGATTGAGGTAGAACATCTCACTAAATCTTACGGCGATCGCACTTTAATTGATGATTTATCATTCAGCATTCCAAAAGGTGCTATCGTGGGTATTATCGGAGCGAACGGTGCGGGTAAATCGACCCTATTCCGTATGCTTTCAGGTCAAGAACAACCAGATAGCGGCTCAATTACAATGGGTGAAACCGTTGTGCTTGCCTCTGTGGATCAATTCCGTGATTCAATGGATGACAAGAAAACCGTTTGGGAAGAAGTATCTAACGGACAAGATGTTCTCACTATTGGTAACTTTGAAATTCCAAGCCGTGCCTATGTTGGCCGCTTTAACTTCAAAGGCGTAGATCAACAAAAACGTGTGGGCGAATTATCAGGTGGTGAGCGTGGTCGTTTACATTTAGCGAAACTTCTACAACGTGGTGGTAACGTATTGTTATTGGACGAACCGACTAATGACTTAGACGTTGAAACTTTACGTGCGTTAGAAAATGCGATCTTAGAATTTCCTGGTTGTGCAATGGTAATTTCCCATGACCGTTGGTTCTTAGACCGTATTGCAACTCATATTTTAGATTACGGTGATGAAGGTAAAGTGACTTTCTATGAAGGTAACTTCTCTGACTACGAAGAGTGGAAAAAGAAAACCTTAGGTGAAGCCGCAACACAACCACATCGTATAAAATATAAGCGTATTGCAAAATAAGAAATTAAAGTGCGGTCACTTTTGACCGCACTTTCCTTTTACATCTGGAGTGATTATGTTAGTTTATTTGCACATTGTTTGTGCATTTTTAAGTTTAGGATTATTAATTATCCGTGGGGGAATGCAATTAAGTGGGAAAAATTGGCGCGCGATTAAACTGCTAAAAATTTTACCGCACTTAGTTGATACACTTTTAATTGCTAGCGGCTTAACGATTTTCTTCTTGGTCGGTTACCAGTTACAAAGCTGGCTGGTCATGAAAATCATCATGCTTGTGCTTTATATCTTCTTCTCGGCTAAATATTTTAATCGTAAAGCAGTCAATCCAAACAGTGCATTTTTAGCATTTGCCTTGTTAAGTTTCTTAGGTGCAATGTTCTTTGCTTACCAACCAAACTTTATGGAAGGCTAATTATGAAAAAATCCATCTTCAATTGAAGATGGATTTTTTGTCTTATCTCTTAACCACCAGCTAATTTTACTTTAAACCCTTTTTGTTCTAAAAGTTGTTTAAGTAAATCGCGTTTTTCGCCTTGAATCTCAATATTGCCGTCTTTAACTGAACCACCACAACCACAACGTTTTTTAAGTTCAGTGGCTAATTTTTTTAATTCATCATCGGATAAATCTAGCCCAGTAATCACTGAGACGCCCGCACCTTTTCGACCACTGGTTTGTTTTTGGATGCGAACCACACCATCACCTTTAGGGCGTTGTACCGGCTGCTTTTGCTCTTTAATTCTACCCACTTCGGTAGAATATACTAAAGTACTCTCAGTCATATTACTCAATTGATGCATTAATTGAACGAAGCACTTCTGCTGGATTTTCAGCTTGAGTGATTGGGCGACCAATCACTAAATAATCAGAACCAGATCGAATAGCTGCTGCTGGTGTCATAACGCGACGTTGATCGCCAAAATCACTTCCAATTGGACGAATCCCTGGCGTGACTAATTTAAAATCAGGACCACAAGTATTACGTAAAATCTCCACTTCTTGTGGTGAACAAACGACGCCATCTAATCCCGCACGCTGTGTTAAATGCGCAAGACGTAATACATGCTCAAGTGGTGAAGAGTTAATACCGATTTGTAATAAATCCAAATCTTCCATACTGGTCAATACCGTTACTGCAATTAATAAAGGCGCATCTTTTCCATAAGGTTCAAGAATTTTCTTTGCCTCTTCCATCATTTTTAAACCACCGCTAGCATGGACATCAACCATCCATACGCCTAAATCAGCCGCAGAACGCACCGCTCTTGCCACAGTATTCGGAATATCATGAAATTTTAGGTCGAGGAAAACATCAAATTGACGCTCGTGTAATTGCTTAACGAAATTTGTTCCCAGTGTGGTAAACATTTCTTTACCCACTTTTAAACGGCATAAGCTTGGATCAATTTGATCCACGAGGGATAGCGCTTGTGCTTCCGTTTCGTAATCCAATGCAACGATTACTTTGCTATTCATAATTTTACCTCACTGTGTCAATTAATTATGTTCTGGTTTGATGGATTCCCACTGTTTGCAAGAAGGACAATTCCACATTAATTTATGGGTTTGATAACCGCAATTTGAACAACGATAACCAAAGCCTTGCTTAATTCTCTCACCGACCATTTTATGTAGCAAAATTAAGCTTTCTTTACCTCGTCCTTCCTCTGCATCATCAATTTGGAATTGAATAAAACGGTGGAAAATAGATGTACTTGGATGTTTTGTGAGTTGTTGATAAAGCTTTGATTGAGCTGCACTCTTGCCATCTTTCTCTTCAATCACGCTTGCTAACATTAAATCGACTTTAGTATTGTTAATCTGCTGGCTGGCTCGAATCAAGAATAACTCAAAGTTATCTCTCTCTCCTAATTCATCATAACAATATTTGAGCGTTTTCAGCACTTCACCAATATAAATTGGATTTTGATCAAGAATATTCTCTAAAAAATGAATGGCTTGACGATAGTTTTTATTAGCCATTTCTAAATCAGCAAGCAGCATTGATGCTCTCACACTGGTTGGAGATACATTCAGCGCTTTTTGTAAAATACTGCGTTTTTCGACCGCACTTTCAAGTTCACCGCTTAAGGCATATTCACAATAACATTGTGCTAATTCCACATTATTTTCTTTAGGTGAGATCTTGGCAAGCTTCTCTGCGATATTAACCGCTTTTTTCCATTCTTTTGTTTTTTGGTAAATCACCAAAAGCTGTTGCAGTGCATTTTCAGCGAACTCAGGTTCATCCACCATAATGATGTAAAGGGCTTCCGCACGGTCATAAAAACCCACCGCCATGAAATCCTTAGCAAGTTGCTGTTTAGCTAATAATTTTTGTTCGAAAGAATAATTGGGACTACGATCGAGGGCTTGATGAATTCTTAAAGCACGATCCACTTCGCCTCGAGAACGGAAAAGGTTACCGAGCGTTAGCTCAGCTTCAAATTGAGAATTGCTTTCAATTTCATTTTCGGTTTCCTGTTTTTGCAACATATCAAGAAACAAATCAACAGCTTTATCCGTTTGATTAGAAAGCAAAAAATTGACCCCCGTGACATAATCACGGGAGAGTTTATTATTAATATTTTCCTGATCTTTCTTGGCACTCCGATGCCCCATATACCAACCATAAGCGGCGGCTATTGGCAGAAGCAGAAAGAGTAATTCAAGCATTATACTGCCTTATCGCGAGTAGTCGTTAATTCGTTAATTTGTAATGTTTGACGTTTAACTTGACGCGCTAACGACATATTTTTGAATTTTAATTTTAAGTAGAAAAATCCTGTAATTAACCAACCTAAAATTAATCCAAAACCAAATAAAATTGCAACTAATGTTGAAAGTTGGAATTGGCTTTCAGCAACAATGTAGTTAAAGGTGATTACTTGATCATTATTTGCCCCTATAGTTACCGCAACAAGTACGATAGCCAATACAATAATGAGTCCGAGAATATATTTAATCATCACAATCTCCTTGTTAAGAATAGTTTCATTATGCCAAAATTTGTAATAAAAAACGACACCTAAGTGTCGTTTTATTGATATCGATTGAATGTTTAAGCAAAAACATTTACGCGATCTTTTAATTCTTTACCTGCTTTAAAGTGCGGTACAGATTTAGCATCTAATTTTACAGAATCACCGGTTTTAGGATTACGGCCCACTCGCGGTTGACGATGGTGTAAAGAGAAGCTACCAAAACCACGCACTTCAATACGATTACCTTCTTCTAAAGATTGTGCAATGAGTTCAAGAATATCCTTTACAATACCTTCTACTTCTTTTGCGGATAAAGTTGGGTGCTTTGTTGATAGATTTTCAATTAGTTCAGATTTAGTCATCGTCAACTCTCCTTTAAATTTATACTTAAACTTGTTATTAAGACTTACAGGTAATGTATTAGTTCATAATAAATTACCGCTAAATCCTTGTTAATTATAGCTGGTAATAATAAGGCTGAGTCAATGACCCAGCCTTATTCATGTGAATTAATTATTCACCTTTAGCTGCTTTGAAAGCTTCAGCCATTGCGTTTGGAATAGCAACATCTTCTTGTTTGTTATTCACGTTTGCAACTGCAGCTGCTTCTTCAGCTTGATCTTTCGCTTTTACAGATAAGTGAACGATACGAGCTTTACGATCAACACCAGTGTATTTCGCTTCAACTACATCACCTGCTGCAACTTCGTTTGTTAAGTCTGCTGCACGGATATAACCTTCAACGCCACCTGCTAATTCAACTTTAGCACCTTTAGCGTCAGCTTCAACAACAGTTGCAGAAACTACAGCACCTTTTTTGGTGTTTGCTACGAAGTTGTTGAATGGATCATCTTCAAGTTGTTTGATACCTAAAGAAATACGTTCTTTCACTGCATCTACTGCTAATACTACTGCAGAAACTTCGTCACCTTTTTTGTAGTTACGAACTGCTTCTTCACCTGCAACATTCCAAGAAATGTCAGATAAGTGAACTAAACCGTCGATGCCACCTTCAAGACCGATGAAGATACCGAAATCAGTGATTGATTTGATTTTACCAGTAACTTTGTCGCCTTTGTTGTGAGTTTCAGCGAATTGAGTCCATGGGTTAGGTTTGCATTGTTTTAAACCTAAAGAAATACGACGACGTTCTTCGTCAACTTCTAATACCATAACTTCAACTGTATCGCCTAAGCTTACAACTTTAGATGGGTGGATG
>CABSZQ010000108.1 GCA_902482195.1 uncultured Haemophilus sp. | reverse complement strand
CCTAGGGATGCCGAGATCAAAACCCGGTGCCTTACCGCTTGGCGATACCCCAACTGAAATTCTTTGATTTGAAATAAAGAAGATTTTATTTAGATAGTATGGCTGGGGTACTAGGATTCGAACCTAGGGATGCCGAGATCAAAACCCGGTGCCTTACCGCTTGGCGATACCCCAACTACTATTTGACTGCAAGCTGATAAATGGTGCGGGACGAGGGACTTGAACCCACACACCTCTCGGCGCCAGAACCTAAATCTGGTGCGTCTACCAATTTCGCCAGTCCCGCAAATTTGGTGGCTACAGCGAGATTCGAACTTGCGACCCCAACATTATGAGTGTTGTGCTCTAACCAACTGAGCTATGTAGCCATCATTTGCTTTACCTTATCGGCTTTGCGGGGCGTATTATCCTGATTTGACCTATTCTCGTCAATCATTTTTTTGCAAAAAACGGATTTTTTGATTTAGTTGATTATAAATAAAACGCTTTTGCTATTTTTTGTTCACATCAAGAACGGAGATCATTCCTACAAAATGCTTCCAATGCAAGGTGTTAAATTGCCCTGGAATGTACCAATTAGATATTGTTCCATCAAGATATAAGGCGTCATGGCAACCAATTTTTAATAAACCTTGACTCAATGTATAAAGATTAGGTTCACCTTTTATCGTCATCAAGAAAAGTAATTCATTTTGTTTCGTCAAACACACTGCATTACGCTTATGATAGCTTTCTAGGCTTGCTCGAAATTGCGGATTCATTTTTCCATGAATAATCAACATCGGGCCTGATTGCAACGCAAAGTCTGGCTTGAGTTTGCTTTTCTGATACGCGGCGGTTGTTAAAATGTAGGGTTTATTTCCAGCAATGGCGAATACCCCATTAGGCTGCACATGGAAATTACCTTTGCCTGATTTTGTATTTAACGCATTGAGCTCTTTTCCTTGCTCAATCCATAACCCCGCAGGCACATTATTCATGCTATAAATGCCCGCATTCATGACCATTTTCACGTTATAGCTATCTTCTAAGGCATTTTTGAGACGCGTTAAACTTTGATAATCGTTACCTTCAGCATCCTTCCAATGTAGCTGAACTTCTTCAGGTTTAGCTTGGAAAATCCCGTAAGTAATATTGCCATCATCAAAAGTTCGATATTCAGCTAGGGCGGATACACTCATCAGTAGCGATGAGCCACCTAAAAGTGCGGTCAAAAATCTAATCGTTTTTTTCATTTAAAGGATGGGTTAAATGCAAAGCATTGGAAAAGGCATGCAAACCTTCCGCATTACCAGATTTCATCATGGCTTGCATAGTTTGGGTTGGCGCATGAATGAGTTTATTCATTAATTTATAACTCAATTCTTGCAGAATTTTTTCAGAATTCTCACCTTGTTGAATTTGGTGTAAGGCTTTTTCGAGTAATTCTTGGCGAGTATTCTCCGCTTCATCACGATAATGACGAATCAAATTAGAGAACTGATGAACCTTCAACCACTCAAAGAAATCTGTGCATTCTTGTGTAATGATGTCTTGTGCTTGCTCTGATGCTTGCTCACGTTGAGAAAGATTGCGTTGAATAATATCTTGCAAATCATCTACGGTGTAATGATACACACTTTCTAATTCCGAGACGTTTTCATCAATATCACGCGGCACCGCAATATCCACCATCAAAGTCGGTTTAAATTGACGTGCTTTTTCCGCAATTTCAGCCATCGCTTTGGTGATTAAAACATTCGGGCTGCCTGTTGAGCTGATAACAATATCGGCTTGATTTAGTGGAGTTTGCAACTCATCGAGAGAATATACTTCAATCGGCGTATTGGAGGCTAAAGTCTCTACCAACTGTTCAGCGCGAGATAAAGTGCGGTTAGCAATCATCAATTTTTTTACACCATGGCGTAATAAATGACGGCTTACCAATTCAATGGTTTCCCCTGCCCCGACGAGCAAAATTTGTAATTCACGTAAAGATTCAAAAATTTGACGCGCCAAGCTACAAGCTGCATAAGCCACCGATACAGCGCTTTCACCAATATTAGTTTCAGTGCGTACACGTTTTGCCGTAGCAAAGGTTTTTTGGAACAAACGAGAAAGCGTGCTTGAAAGCGGAATATTCGCCGCTTGATAATAATCTTCACTGATTTGGAAGGCTTGTTTTACCTGTCCTAAAATTTGTGGCTCGCCCAAAATTAATGAATCCAAACCACAGGCCACGCGCATCAAATGATTCGCCGCTTGTTGATTTTGATGGGTGTAAATACTTTTATTTAATTCATCGACAGAAAGCTGATGAATATTAGCAAACCAATTTGTACAGTTCGTTTGCCATTGCTTACACTCTTGGGGTGAAATTTGACGATGGTGAAGATAAATCTCTGTACGGTTACAGGTAGAAAGAATAACCGCACTTTCAGCCAAATCTTGTTGGTGAATTTGTTGTAAGGCAAGCTGCCGCTTTTCTTCAGAAAAAGCGACTTTCTCACGAACGGCGACAGAAGCCGTTTTATGATTAATGCCTAGAACAAGAAGGGTCATAAAAACCTAATAAAAACAACCGCACTTTTATGAATATGCGGCTTAAGTAGAAAGTAAAAGTTTCGCTATTTTAATGAATTGTTGAGAATTGAGCAAATTTCAAGAGAAAAAACTCAAACAAATAACTAAAATGAGTTAAAACTTATCTTTAGCTAAACGCCATTGTGTAAATTCGTCTAAATTTTTTGCTTGTAAAAACGGGTTAATTTGTTTCTCTAATCCAATCGTTGTCGGCAAACTCGGCTTGCCCTCTGCCCGATAACGTTCCACTAAAACACGTTGATTTTTGACCGCACTTTTATCCGCCAAGACAGTTTCCGCAAAAGCTAAATTACCCAGCGTATATTCATGAGCGGGACAAACCACGGTTTCATTAGGTAATTGATTAAAACGCTGCATAGATTCAAACATTTGAGCAAAATTTCCCGTAAATACGCGGCCACAGCCACCGGAAAATAACGCGTCACCGCAAAATAGATGCCCATCCACCAAATAGCTGACATGCCCTGCCGTATGACCACCGCTTGGCAAAACTTCAATATGATAATGTGCCGTATTAATCACACCACTATCCATAATGTTGGTTGCCCCTTTATTTGCACATTCTGTTGGACCGAAAACAGGCACATTGGGATAATATTGCTTAAACTCCGCGACACCTTGCACATGATCATCGTGATTATGGGTTAATAACACCGCTTCTACGTCTAACTTATTCGATTCTAAATACGGAATTAAACGGGTTATTTCTGGGATATCGATCACAATTACGGGGAAATTTTCTCGTCTATAAAGCCAAATATAGTTATCATTGAGTGCAAGGATAGAAACTAACATAAATTACCTTATGAAAATAGGATTAACATTGAATTGGAAAGCCAAATGGAACAAACCACTTCTTTCACCTGAAAGTTGGCAAGTGTTACCACAAGGTGAAGCCTATTGTAACGTATTAACACATTATTTTGCCCAATGGACACCAAAAATTTTAGGCTATCAAGTTCTGAAAGTCGGTGCTTTAAGTGGCGAAATTGCCTTTGACTTGCCTTTACGTCATCAAATTGTGTTAGCCGAAAAAACAGTGCATTTTCCTACCGCACTTTTAAATGAAAGTGATAGCTTGCTCCAAGCATCGCCATTAACCTTGCCTTTTATTGAAAAAGAAATGGATGCCTGCTTATTGGCAAACACCTTAAATTTTGCGCAAGATCCTCATCAAATATTGCGTGAAGCGCATCGCGTTTTAAAAGATGACGGCTGGATGTTCATCACGTTATTTAACCCGATGAGTCCATTACTTTTCAAATCCAAATTAGGTGACTTTAAATTCCGACAATATGCCGCTTGGCGAGTCATGGATTGGCTATCGTTATTAAATTTTGATGTGATTGCAGAAGAAAGACTATCCATAAAACAAGAAAAGAGCATGCTTTGTTCTCCGCTCACAGTGATCGTTGCCCAAAAACGAACCTATCCGTTAACACTGAATCCTGAGAAAGCGCGGTCAAAAATGCCGGCGTTTTTAGAGCCGGCAGGTGCATTTAAAGAAATCAGAACAGAATGATTATTCTGTCACTTCTTTGATTACTGCTGAAGATGCATTATTCATTACAGACTCAACGCCTTTTTCTGCTGCAGCTTGAGAAGAATAATATTGGCTACGGCCAATTTCTTGGTGGTTAGCCGCTTTTAAAATGAAGTAAGGTTTGTCATTTTTCGCTACGCGATATTCAAAGTTTTTCGCATCCACACCATTTTTTTGTACTGAAGCAATACCGTTTTCAGCTGATGCTTTTGTTTTATAAAGTTCGCTAGTTAAAATAACTTGTCCGTTTGCTGCTTTTAAGTTGAACATAAATTGTCCGTCTTTAGCCACTTTTAATTCATAAAATCCTTGAGCCATAATGTCTCCCAATTGATTGATTTGTTTATAATTTTACCTACACAGAAAATGCCTTTCTGCGCCAAGCTAATTTACCCTTAAAAATAAAGGAAAACAAGAGTTAAAGCGTATAAATTTTATGCTTGATTAGCCCATTAAACTCCCCTATGATGCGGGAGCTTTTTATAACAGGAACAATTATGACTGAACAAACATTTATTCTCGGCAAAGATGCCGCACTTGAAGACAGTATTTCAAAATTTCAACAAAAATTGACCGCACTTGGTTTCAATATCGAAGAAGCCTCTTGGCTTAATCCTGTGCCAAATGTCTGGTCTATACATATTCGTGATAAGGATTGCCCACAATGTTTTTCTAACGGCAAAGGCGCGAGCAAAAAAGCTGCGTTAGCATCTGCATTAGGTGAATATTTCGAACGTCTTTCCACCAACTATTTCTTTGCTGATTTCTATTTAGGACAAGAGATTGCTAATGGTGATTTTGTCCATTATCCCACTGAAAAATGGTTTCCAATTGAAGATGAGGCCCTTTTACCAAAAGGGGTTTTAGATGATTATTTATGGGATTATTTCGATCCAAATCAAGAACTAACCCCTGAATTGCTTGTGGATCTGCAATCCGGTAATTACGATCGCGGTATTGTCGCGATGCCTTATGTGCGTCAATCCGATCAAGAAACCGTCTATATTCCACAAAGTATCATTGCGAATTTATACGTATCTAACGGAATGTCCGCTGGTAACACAAAAAATGAAGCACGCGTGCAAGGGCTTTCAGAAGTTTTTGAACGTTACGTAAAAAATCGCATTATTGCAGAAGCAATCAGTCTTCCTGAAATTCCAAAATCCGTGATGGATCGCTATCCATCTATTCAAGCCTCTATTGAAAAATTAGAGGAAGAAGGCTTCCCTATTTATGCCTTTGATGCGTCACTAGGTGGCAAATATCCTGTCATTTGTGTTGTGTTGCTTAACCCAAATAACGGCACTTGCTT
>CABSZQ010000107.1 GCA_902482195.1 uncultured Haemophilus sp. | reverse complement strand
GTATTTGCACCTTGTACGTAATCTGTTGCGGTTTGGCTTTCATTTTCTTGGATAACCGTACGTTCAAGATCTGCAATGAGCCAATGAATCCACACAAAACCACTCGCTGTAATCGCATCCTTATCTTCTAAGACAACGGCAAAGGATTTGGTGCCTTGAGGTGCATCGTGAATTTCAAATGGAATAGAGTAGGTTGGCATACCATTTGGGCTAAATTGTGTGCCGCGTTTGCCATATTTATCTTCAAAGGCACCATTTTGAATGGCTGAACTGGTTACAAACATTGTTTTCTCCTTAATTTCTCACGGAATACACTTTAAATTTGGTGGTTTGAGCAAGGACTTCAAATTTCCCGAAATTTTGTGCTAATAAATCGGGATAGGGTAGAAATGCATTTGCAACGATACGCAGTTCTCCACCTGCCGTTAAATGCCATTTTGCTTGTTGAATAAGCTCTTTCACCGCACGATAAGCGGTATCAATTCCATCGTGGAAAGGTGGGTTTGAAATAATCAGATCAAATTTTCCCTCAATGTGGGAAAACACATCACTTGCGATAACTTGACCTTCAAGCTGATTTTCAGCAAGCGTTTGACGGGCAGATTGAATTGCCATTGCATGAATATCAGTCATTGTGACATCCGCTTTAGCGTGATGTTTTTTGATCATGGAGCCAATGACACCCGCTCCACAACCAACATCTAATACTTTGCCTTGAATTGGTGACGTTAAAGTAGAAAGTAGAAGTGACGTGCCACTATCAAGTTCATTGGCACTGAATACACCCGGCAAG
Organism: uncultured Haemophilus sp.; assembly: GCA_902482195.1. Classification (GTDB taxonomy): domain Bacteria; phylum Pseudomonadota; class Gammaproteobacteria; order Enterobacterales; family Pasteurellaceae; genus Haemophilus_D. Next base: position 4,676 of record CABSZQ010000107.1, on the reverse strand, counting down.
CTGTAAATACGGAGATCACCTAATGCATCATTTTGGTAGCATTTCCAATAAGATTGAAGATCAAAGTGCGGTTGTTTTTGTAAGGAAAAATGGTATAAACCGCAACGACGTGCTGAGTCGATTTTGCCAATTTCACCGTAAGGTTTAAGCAGTTTTTCAGCAGAGCGGACACCACAACGATTTTCACCGATAATCAACACTTCTTGACCAATTTTACTTTTGGCGAGTAGTTGCATCAGCTGAAAATTCACTTCTTGTTTATTCTTCGTCCAATAATAAATAATCAAATCGGATTGTGGCTGAAATTCAACCTCAAAATTGACCGCACTTTGCGTTTTAGCATAATCAAAATACCAGCTCCAAACCTGCACCGATTGGCAATGTTTTTGCAATATTTGAGGAAAATCATCATTAATGCCACCGGCAAGAAGAATTGATTTACCGTTAAAAAGGGGAGGGTGGCGTTGTAAAACTTCGCTTTCGAGAGAAATCACGCTTTAAATCCTGTAGTTTATTGGTTAAAATTACGTGTTATTCTAACAAAAGAAAACGATTTAAACGTATTTATTAAGGAATTATTTATGAAAAAAATCATCACCGCAGTCGCAATGGCAAGTTTATTGTCTGGCTGTCAATTAATCGAACAACTTCAAGGTAGCAAACAAAAAACTTCAACCTTACCAACAACAAGCTCAAAAGTTGAATTACCTGCTGCACAAGCGCAAAGCTTAGATGCGCAGTTTGAGCGTATCAAAAAAGGTAACCAAGAAGTTACTTTCAACGGCGAAAAATTTTATAAACAAACGAAAGCTTTTGATAAATCAGAAGATCCGCGTTTCTTAAGTGGAGCGGCGAATGTAGATCGTAGCAATCGTAAATTCATTATGAGTGAAACCTATTATCTAAAAGATGTTTCACATGTTCCTGCATTAACGACAAAATATCTTGATGCAAACAAAAAAGTATGTGAGTTAAAAACAATTGGTAGCGCTTCAGATGTTTACTATGCTTGTGATGGTAAAGATTTCCAACGCTTTATCGCCGTGGTTTATCAAGCGAAAAACATTCTTTCTTTCCGTAGCTTAAAAGCGTATCAAGAAAAACCAACAGATGCGCAAGAAAAAGCAATTGTTAAAGGTTTAAGAGATTATCCGCTAGATACTATCGCTCGTTAATCTATGGATAGACGCAATCTTCTTTTAAATGAAATGGGGATAACCCAGTGGCAGCTCTATCGTCCAGAAGTATTACAAGGGGCGGTTGGTGTGAGTGTGTCTGAACAAGTGAAATTTATTGTGGTGACGAAAGATAACATATCGAACGCCACACTTTTTTCAGATATACGACTCGCACTTGAGTTAAATAAAGAAGATTGCCTTTGCCTGAATTTCGATCAAATTCAACATATCACGTTACAACATTCTGTGCGGTATTGGTTATTAGCTGAAAATGCTGATGAAATCGACCGCACTTTGCCTTATTGCTTAAATGCAGAGCGTGTTTATCGCTCCGTTGATTGGCAACAATTCCAGCAAAATAGCCAAGCTAAGCGTGAGCTTTGGCAACAAATCCAACAAATTTAATCATTATGCCTTCTCTTTTTCCTATTGAAGAATGCGATATGGATCGCTTATGTGAAATTGAACAAGCTGCACATTTAGTACCTTGGTCATTGGGAACCTTGAAAAATAATGTTGGCGAGCGTTATCTCAATCTAAAATTAGTGGAAAAAGAGCAAGTACTTGGTTTTGCTATTTGCCAAACGGTATTAGATGAAGCCACATTATTCAATATTGCGATAGATCCGGTTCAACAAGGAAAGGGCTACGGTTCGTTTTTATTGCAAGGTTTAATGGATAAGCTGAAAGAGAAAGGTATTCAAACCCTTTGGCTGGAAGTGCGAGAATCGAATCCCGCTCGTTTCCTTTATGAAAAGCTGGGATTTAATGAGGTTGATATTCGTAAGAATTATTATCCCAAACCAGATGGTGGACGAGAAAATGCTGTCGTGATGGCATGTTATCTCTAGAATACAAAAGTGCGGTCAATTTTGACCGCACTTTGTTTATCTAAAAATAAGACATTACACTTCTTCTGCAGGGAAGATAAATGGATTCAATCCGCTACGAGCGAAGTCTTTTTCTTCCATTTCAATATCTAAGAAAATTGATGCCAAATCATCCGCTACGGCTTCAACATTTGGATCTTTTTCCTGGAACATCATTTTTAAGTAGCTTTGGCAGTCACCACAGGTTTCAGCACGAATAAGAGCAAGTTCTTCGTTTAATGACCACATTTCAAGATTTTTGTGTTCATTACAGTTAGTGCATTGGGCACGAACCAAATTCCATTCGCTTTCACAGAGACTGCAGTGTAAATAACGTAAACCTTGCGATGTACCGATATGTACCACGCTCGCAACAGGAGCCGAACCACAAACAGGGCAGTAATGCAAATTATCGATACCTTCTTGGCGGCTGTTATGAGGAATTTGTTGAGCCAGTTGTAACCAATAAAGAGAAAGCGCAGCCCAAATAAATACTGCTTTATCGGTGCTCACTAAATTAAATTCTTGGCTTAAAAGATGGCTAGCCATTTCTTCAAGCTCTTTATCAGAGGCCTTTTCAAGATTCTCAATCGTAGCAAGAACCTGTTCATTCGCTTTTGGTTTAATGCTATGTAAAATTTCTTTGAGATATTCAATCCAAATGCTTGAGCGTTTAAATGTTTTAGTATTTAACGGTTCAAGTTCATCTAAATTATTGAAATGCTGTTTTTCTAATGGATTTTTTTCAAATACGCTTAATTGGCTTTCCACAACATCTGCAGCAAAGAGTAAATAATCAGCCAATGGATGATCTTTTGCTAATTCTCTTAAACGTTTTGCACGACGTTGATAAAGATTTTTAGGGTTAGCAAACAAAACAGGCGGAATATCGTATGAATTCGTTTTTTGTTTGATTTCGTCTGCAGATAAGATTTTGATACTCATAATAGTCTCTTAAGTATTGATAAGAAAAAGTGCGGTCAATTTTAACCGCACTTTTTGATTTTAGCCATTGATACCTTTGAACAATGCTTTGGTTTTTACTTTTTTACCTTCAGCTTCATTTTCAAGGTCTTCTTCTAGCTTAGGAAGTACTTCATCTCGATACCATTTCGGGTGGTGTTTTTTCGCCCAACGAACGGTTACCCAACCTTCCACGATACCACGAATGGAGCCTTTCACCCAGAATGCCATGTACATGTGTACCAAGATACCGGTGAACAACATGAATGCACTTAAAGAGTGAAGGAAAATCGCAAAACGTAATACCGGAATAGAGAAGTAGTGCGAGAAATACTGACGCCACATAATGATACCGGTTACAAGTAAAGTGACCATCGCCAAGTTCAATGTCCAGAACAACATTTTTTGACCAAGGTTATACTTGCCGTTATCTGCAACAGCGTGCTCATTCCCTTTTAATACTTCAACGATGCCTTTTAACCAACGAATATCGTTTTTCTCTGGAATGTTGTGATCCCAGTAAAGATAGCCGAGGAAAATAAAGGCAACAAACATAATGATCCCGGTGAACGGGTGAATTGCTCGCGCCAGTTGCGGAGTACCTAAAATCTCAGTTAACCACGCAAAATCTGGGAAGAAGAATGCCACACCAGTGAACATTGTCATAAAGAAGCAGATTACGAGTAACCAGTGGCTAAAACGAGCAGGCGTTCTATGACGAATGATTCGAGTATCATTGCTAATCTCAATCTTACTCATCTTTGCCCCCTTTTTTATCTTCTTCTTCAAATTCATGGTGATGATCTTCTACGTCTTCTTCAACGTTTGGACCCACAGCTAAGTAGTGAGCGATTTCAGCAAGTGCTAGACCACCCATTGCTACAGCCGCTACCGGTTTCAAGACATCTTTCCAAAGGGTGACGGTGAGGTCAACTTTTGGATCTTTTGGAAGACCAGAATAAAGCTCAGGTTTATCCGCATGGTGTAATACATACATTACGTGTGTACCACCTACGCCTTCAGGGTCGTAGATACCTGCGTTTTCGTAACCACGTGATTTTAAGTCAGCAACACGTTGTTCTGCGTAGAGTTTCATTTCTTCTTTAGAACCAAAACGAATTGCACCGGTTGGACATGTTTTCACGCAAGCAGGTTCTTGGCCTACAGAAACACGATCCACACAAAGGGTACATTTGTACACGCGGTTGTCGTCTGGGTTCATACGTGGAATGTTGAACGGACAACCTGCGATACAGTAACCACAACCGATACATTTATCAGATTGGAAATCCACGATACCGTTCGCATATTGGATAATTGCGCCTGGTGCAGGACAAGCTTTTAAACAGCCTGGTTCTGAACAGTGCATACAACCATCTTTACGGATTAACCATTCTAAACGATCATTTTCTTCAACTTCGTTAAAGCGCATTACCGTCCATGCTTTTGCATTGAGATCTACTGGGTTATCGTAGATCCCCACACATTTTGCATTGACGTCAGAGCGGATATCATTCCACTCTGAACAGCCCACCTGACAGGCTTTACAACCGATACAGGTGGATACGTCGATTAATTTTGCAACTTCAACTTTATGATCACGCGCTTGAGGTGCTGGTTTAACACCAGCACCTCAAGCGCGTGATCATAAAGTTGAAGTTGCAAA
>CABSZQ010000106.1 GCA_902482195.1 uncultured Haemophilus sp. | reverse complement strand
AAACCTTCACTGGCAAACACATCAATTTCAGGTGGATACCGACGTGCTTCTGGGATAATCTCTTTCTCTTCCAACTGAGTTGGTAAAACGTCTTCAAAATTGTCCGCACTTTCTTTTCCGCCTTCAATAGGTTGCAAGCTGATCCCTTTTTCTTCAAAGAAGAATTGCCAGTTTTTCCCCGCTACACGCAAACGAGAATGGGTTGTTGGGCGACTATCCCCTAATTGAATACTGATACAACGGTTTACGAGTACACTCACTAAGTTTCGCAATGTACGGTTGTAATGTTTACTGTAACAGAAAACCTGCACAGAACGAGGCTGATTCACCCCTTGATCAATTTTATTAGAAAGCACTTTTAAGGCAAGCAAAATCGCATTTTGTCCTTCAAAATGTAAGGTTCGAATTTCATTCCACACATTACGGTAAGTGAAATCAATGCTTCCTACCAAACTCTGTTCTAACTGACCAAAACTGAATAAATCACTTGGCGAAATATTTGATTTAAGCTCTTCGACTTGTGCGGTTGGATCATTCACCAAATTCACCGCAATAAACAAATCACGGATTTCGCACTGTGACGAAAGTGCCTCATTTGTCGGAACTTGGCTATTTGTATGCGGGAAAAACAACCGCAAATCGGCCACAAAATTACGTAAAGTAAGTTGGTCGATATTTTGGCTGATTAAATGCAAATGGGTTTCCGCCGTCAACAAGCGATTAAAATAAGCCCACGCAACCACTTTATTTAAACTTTCACCGTATTCAATCACGCGTTCTTTCGAGAACATAATATGGTGTGGCGGCTGATTCACCATATACCAACCATCTTTAAAGCGCTTATTGCCGTGAACTTCGATGAACGTGAGGTGTTCTTCTGTTAAGTTATAGGAAATTTGTGAGTTTAGTAACGTAATTTTACCCGGCAATTCTTCAAAGGCAGTATAAAGTTTGCGAGAAAGCACCGTAATATCTTGCGGAATCACGCTAGAATTAATTTTATGTTTGCGTGCAAAATCCACTAGATTTCGATAACTCATCATCAAGAAATTCACCAAATTATTGTGACTTTCTTTCACCCGTTTGATTTTCCAATTTGGGCGCTGATCTAATTCTTCAATACGTTCTTTTGACCACCCCCATTCTTGGGCCATCATTTTCATATAAGAAATACGCCAGTTTGAAGCGTGATATAACGCAAAGTCTTCCGTGGCTTTCACGTAAAAACAAGAACGTACAAAATCAAGACGCTTAAATTCTGAATGTGCGGTCAAATATTGGCTAATTCTCTCTAAAATCGCAATATAAGGATCGAAATGATGTATAGCCGTGCTGTGACCAGAAAGCAAATCCTCTTTAAATTGGCGAGCAATTAGCTGGGCATTTGGATATTCTTGGGCATAGGTTTCCAACAACAAGATTTTCATCACCGATTTATAAGGAGAATCAATACCTTTATAAAGTTGCCATAAGCTCGCACCAAAATATTCACTAGCTGAGAATTGCCCTAATCCACCGAAATCCACCCAATCATTTAAATTAAGCTCACCAGCCGCGACTAAACGCGCAACTTCGGTCTCATATTGCTTTTCATCTTCCACCCACAAGTGCAGCCACAACAATGGTTTACCCGCAAGACGTACAGCGGAACGATAAAATTCTTCCAATAACAGCATATATTGGGCAGAACCACTGTTTTCTTTAGTTAGTGGATCGGAATAACGTTCGTTACGGAAACGTTGTTGTGTCATCAAATAGAAATGCATTTCCACATGATATGTGGATGCCCATTGGCTAATTTTCTTCGTTTTTTCCGCTAAGCGCTGCTGTTCTTGTTCAGATAAATCATCTTGATGGCAGATCCAAATATCCAAATCAGAAGCTGAAGTTTGGCTAATGGAGCCAAAACTGCCCATCACATAAATACCTAAGATCTGCGCAAAAACAGCATCAGAATTGACCGCACTTTGCACGGCTTCAACAAGTTCAGGATGTTCTTTTGAGAGAAAATTTTGCTGATAATTGGAAAGAGTAAAATCGGCAATGCCTGCCGGGGCATCTTCCACATAACCCGGCAGAGCAGGATGATTAAGATGCAACAACAGCGGCACTAAAGAGACGATGTGTCGGAATGCATCACCTGAGCCCAATAATGCACGATCAAAACGACGTTTATCTAGAGTTTCGATACATTTTCGGGCTTGAGTGAGATCGTATTTCAAGGCTTCCTACCTATGACCATATAACTGGCATTACTGTACCACTTAGCTCATCAGAAATCAAAAATTTAAATGATCTGACTTTTTGCCCTAAAAATGGTAGCATAGGGCATATTTCTATTTAAAATCAGCGGTATTTATGGCAGTACTTAAAACCTTAAAAATTGCGACTCGTCAAAGCCCTTTAGCACTTTGGCAGGCAAATTTTGTGAAAGATCAATTAGAAAAATTTCACCCAACACTTTCTGTTGAATTAGTTCCGATGGTGACAAAAGGGGATGTAATCTTAGATTCTCCTTTGGCTAAAATTGGTGGAAAAGGCTTATTTGTTAAAGAGTTAGAAAACGCTTTACTTGAAAAACGTGCCGATATTGCCGTCCATTCAATGAAAGATGTGCCGATGGAATTTCCAGAAGGTCTGGGCTTAAGTGTAATCTGTAAACGTGAAGATCCGCGCGATGCTTTCGTGTCTAATACATACCGTTCATTAGATGAATTACCGCAAGGCGCTATTGTCGGAACATCAAGCTTACGTCGTCAATGCCAATTAAAACAATTACGCCCTGATCTTGATATCCGTTCCTTACGTGGCAATGTGGGAACCCGATTAAGTAAATTAGACAATGGCGAATACGATGCCATTATTTTAGCCTCAGCCGGCTTAATTCGTTTAGGACTAGCAGAACGCATCGCCTCATTTATTGAAGTAGAACAATCTTTACCTGCAGCTGGACAAGGTGCAGTGGGCATTGAATGTCGCGTTGATGACGAAGAAGTGAAAGCGTTACTTGCTCCACTTGCAGATGCGACCACGACGACTTGTGTTTTGGCTGAGCGTGCAATGAATACCCGCTTACAAGGCGGCTGCCAAGTACCAATCGGTGGTTATGCTATTGAGCAAGATGGCAAAGTTTTCTTGCGAGCACTCGTCGGCGAAACCGATGGCTCTGCGATTATTCGCGCAGAAGGTAAAAGTGCGGTTGAAAATGCCGAAGCATTAGGTGTGAGCATTGCAGAACAACTTCTAGCACAAGGCGCAGATAAGATTCTGGCGAAGATTTATTCAGCATAGGAAATCACCATGGCCGTACTAGTCACTCGCCCAGATGAACGAGGAAAAGCCCTAGTTGACCAGCTAAATCAAGCCGGTGTAGTTGCCTTGCATTTGCCTTTGCTTTCTATTGAAGCGGGAGCCGAGTTGGCACAATTACCGACAAAACTTAATCAGCTAAAAAGTGGTGATTATGTGTTTTTGGTTTCAAAAAGTGCGGTCGATTTTGCGGATAAAACCCTGAAAGATATTGGCTTTAGCTGGCGTCAAGATTTACAATACTTTACAGTTGGACATAGAACGGCACAGCATTTTTCCTGTCAAACTGAATGTACTGTTCGTTATCCAATAACGTCGGAAAATACTGAAGGTGTATTAAATTTACCGCAAATGGCAGAATTAACAGATAAAAACTTGTTAATTTTACGTGGCAACGGTGGACGAGAATTACTGCATGAACAAGCCACACTACGCGGTGCAACTGTTGAGACAGTCGAATGTTACCAACGCACGCCGATTAGTTATAATAACGAAGAGCAAACCAGTATTTGTATTCGTTCTGGCGTACAAACCCTTGTGGTAACAAGCCTTGAAATTTTACAGGCGTTAATCGAATTTGTGCCTGAAAATGAACAAAATTGGCTAAAAAATTGCTGTTTAGTCACGGTAAGTCAACGCATTGCGGATGTCGCAGTACAACAAGGTTGGCACAATGTGGTGGTTTCCGCCGGTGCGGACAATCAAAGTTTACTTAATACCTTACTTAATGAAGTAACTCCCCTTTCTCACTAAGGAAAAGATATGGCGAAAGAGAAATTAACCCCTGAAACGACAGATGAAATCCAAGAAACAGATGCAGTGGAAATTCAAACTGAAGATCGCGAGCCTGTTGCGCCACGTACACAAACCGTTGTGAAGAAAAGTGGTACTGGATTAAGTTTATTGGCTATTCTCATTGCACTTGGCGTGGGTGGTGCAGGTTATTATTTTGGCCAACAAAAAGTGGATGAATTCCAACAAAAATTGACCGCACTTGAAGCTCAAATCAATAATAAAACGGTGGTTTCAGCACCTGCTCAAGAAGTAAAATTTGATACTACACAGCTTGCTCAATTAGAGTCTGCGAATAAAGCAACGCAAAACAAAATTGCGCAAGTAGAAGAGCTAATCAATGCAAAATCACATGAGTTAGTTGGCTTACAATCACAAATCAATAAAGTGAGCGCACAAGCTAATGCTCAACAGCCTACTGATTGGTTATTCTCAGAAGCAGATTTCTTGCTCAACAATGCATTGCGTAAATTAGTGTTAGATAATGATGTGGATACAGCGGTTTCACTCTTAAAACTCGCTGATGAAACTCTTGCTAAAGTGAATAACTCACAATCCGCGGCTATCCGTAGCGCAATCAATCAAGATCTGAAACAACTTCTCTCCGTAGCTGGCGTGGATCAAAATGCGGTCATGCAAAAATTATCGCAATTAGCTAATACGGTTGATGAGTTACCTGTGTTAGATGTGAATTTTGGTGATGATCAAAATGCAACAAAATTATCAGATTCCCTGTCTGACTGGGCGGAAAATGCAGAAAAAAGTGCGACCTCATTCTTGAATCACTTTATCCGTATTTCACCGAAACATGGTGCGGATCGCAAAGAATTATTAGCGCCAAACCAAGATATCTATTTACGTGAAAACATTCGTTTACGCTTACAATTAGCGATTATGGCAGTGCCTCGTCAGCAAAATGAGCTTTATAAACAATCTTTAGAAGCCGTTGCATCTTGGATTCGTAGCTATTTTGATACCAATGCTGAAGTGACTCAAAGTTTCTTAAAATCAGTGGATGAATTATCTGAAGTATCCATCTATGTGGATGTGCCAAGCCAATTACAAAGCTTAAGCATGCTTGATAAATACTTAAACCGTACACCTTTAGATGTGCAGAAAGTGGAAATTGAAGCAGAAAAAGCGGTTGATAATTCACCAAGAAAAGAAGAAGTAAAACCAGCACCTGAAGCGAAAGCGGAAGAGCCAAAAGCTGAAGAAAAACCCGCTGAAGCACCAGCTGCACAACCGGCAACTGAACCCCAACAATAAGGATAGATAATGTTTAGAGTTCTCTTTTTAATGATCGCCTTACTTGCCGGATTGATTGCAGGGCCTTACCTCTCCGGTCAGCAAGGTTATGTCAGAATTGAAACGGCAAACACCGTGTATGAAATGTCACTTAC
>CABSZQ010000105.1 GCA_902482195.1 uncultured Haemophilus sp. | reverse complement strand
GTTAAAGAACCACGACGGTTTTGTAATGTACCGTCATCCACAATCGTACATAATGGCGACGTCACTAACTCACCAATTTTACCCGTAAATAGGGAACTTTCTTTGCGGTTGAAATCCCCTTCTAAACCGTGTCCCACCGCTTCATGAAGCAATACGCCAGGCCAGCCTGCCCCTAATACTACAGGCATTAATCCTGCTGGTGCAGCGACCGCACTTAGATTTACAAGGGCTTGACGAACGGCTTCTTTTGCAAAATTAACGGCACGAATATCCCCATTTACCACTTCGAAGAACCAATCTAAGCCAAAGCGTCCACCTGAACCACAACTACCCCGCTCACGTTTACCATCTTCTTCCACGAGAACCGAAATGGATAAACGCACAAGTGGACGAATATCTGCAGCAAGTGTGCCATCTGTTGCGACTACTAACACTTCTTCATAAATCGAACTTAATGCGGCGGAAACATGGGTGACTCGAGGATCTTCAGCTCTAGCTGTACGATCCACGAGGTGTAATAACTCGATCTTTTTCTCTTTGCTTAAACTTTCTAACGGATTAATCGCCGCATAACGCTGAACTGCATTCACCGCATTAAATGCTTGAGGCGAAATTAAATTGCCTTCTTTAATTTGTGCGATACCTTTTACGGCCTCTGCACATTGTTGTAATGACGCTAAATTGATTTGGTCAGAATACGCAAAGCCTGTTTTCTCGCCAGAAACTGCGCGTACACCAACACCGCGATCAATATGAAAGCCACCTTCTTTAATAATACTATCTTCTAATACCCAGCTTTCATCTTGGCTTAATTGAAAATAAAGATCTGCATAATCAATATGACGATGTGACATCACATCAAAAATATTAAGCAATGATTGATGAGATAAATTGCTTGGTGCAAGTAAGGTATCTGAAACCTGTTTTAACATTTGTTCTCCGAAATTTATAAAAATTAATTCTGCCAAATCTCCCCTCGCCCCTCTTTGCTAAAGAGGGAGATAGTTTTTTGACTAATCTAAATTATCCAATCCAAATTGGTATAAGGCATTTTTCTTATAACCATAAAGTTCTGCCACAATCGCCGCAGCCTTTTTTAAAGGTAATTCTTTAGCAATTAGAGTGAGGACTTTAACCGCTTGTGGTGAAAATTCTTCGCTATATTCTGATTTGGGTTTGCCTTCCACGATTAACACCATCTCACCTTTTGTGCGATTCGGATCTTCGCTTAACCATTGACGAAGATCACTTAATTTATCCCCTGCAATAGTTTCCCATGTTTTCGTAATTTCACGGGCAAGTACTACATAGCGTTCGCCACCTAATACATCTTGCATATCAGCAAGGGTATCTAAAATGCGGTGAGTTGATTCATAGAAGATTAAAGTGCGGTCTTCTTCCGCAACGTTTTCTAACTTATCTTTACGCGCCTTAGTTTTGGCAGGTAAAAAGCCTTCAAAGCAAAAACGGTCAGATGCAATGCCCGATGCACATAATGCAGTAATCGCTGCACAAGCACCGGGTAGTGGCATCACTTTAATGCCTGCCTCACGACATTGACGCACCAAATGAAAACCCGGATCGCTAATTAAAGGAGTTCCCGCATCTGAAATTAATGCAATATTCGTACCTTGTTTTAGCTTTTCTACCAACACATGAGCTTTTTCTTGTTCATTGTGATCATGTAAGGCGAAAAAAGGCTTTTTGATACCATAATGACTGAGCAATAAACCACTGTGGCGCGTGTCTTCCGCGGCAATTAAATCCACTTGTGAAAAAGTCTCTAAAGCACGTTGTGTAATATCTTGTAAATTCCCGATTGGCGTAGCGACAATATATAAAATTCCGGTTAAATCATTCATTTTTGTTTGCTTTTACATTGTGAGATAAGTAAGATCGACCATTATTGATTTATTCATTATGGAGCGAATATGTCTATTCTATTACAAGGTGGTCGTTTTAAAAAACGTTTAATGCCGATTTTATTGTCTGTTGCGTTAGCAGGTTGTTCTAACTTATTTGGCAGCAGCTTTACCCAAACATTACAACGTGATGCCAATGCAAGTTCTGAATTTTATATGAACAAATTAGGACAAGCACAAGATAAAGAAGATCAACAAACTTACAAACTCTTAGCCGCACGTGTATTAATTACTGAAAATAAAGTGCCACAAGCCGAAGAGTTATTAAATGAATTGGTTGACTTAAACGAAGCGCAACAATTAGACCGTACTTTAGTTGAAGCACGTATCGCTGCGGCGAAAGGCGCTAATGAGATGGCTGAAAGTAAATTACGTGCGCTTGATCTCACGAAATTAAGTCCATCACAAAAATCTCGTTATTACGAAACCTTTGCTCAAACAGCTGAAAATCGTAAAGACGTGATTGAAGCGGTGAAAGCGCGTATCAAAATGGATGAAAACTTAACAGACATGCAACGTCGTAAAGATAATGTTGATAAAACGTGGTCATTACTCCGTTCTGCGAATACGGCTGTTATCAATAATGCCTCTGATGAAGGTAGCGTGGCATTAGGCGGTTGGCTTGCCTTAATTAAAGCCTATAATGACAATATCCGTCAGCCAGTACAATTAAGCCAAGCGTTACAAAGCTGGAAATCCGCTTATCCAAATCACGTTGCATCAACCTTTTTCCCTAAAGAGCTAGAAAGCTTGTTGAATTTCCAACAAACGAATTTAGCTCAAATTGGTTTAGTCTTACCTTTAAGCGGTGATGGCCAAATTTTAGGTACAACGATCCAATCAGGTTTCAATGATGCAAAAGGTGATTCAACCATTCCAGTACAAGTGTTTGACTCATCAACCACCCCGATTAATGACATTATTGCACAGGCAAAAGCATCGGGTATTAAAGCGTTAGTGGGTCCATTACTTAAACAAAACGTCGATGCCATCATTGCGAATCCAAGTGCTGTGCAAGGCATGGATGTGCTCACATTAAATGCAACAGCAAATACTCAAGCAATTAACCAAGTCTGTTATTACGGTTTATCGCCGGAAGATGAAGCAGAGTCTGCGGCGAACAAAATGTGGAAAGATGGTATTCGTAATCCAATCGTTGCCATGCCGCAAAATGATTTAGGGCAACGTGTTGGTAATGCGTTCAACGTACGTTGGCAACGTTTAGCGGGTACAGATGCGAATATTCGCTACTATAACTTACCGGCTGATATTACCTACTTCTTCCAAGGTGCCCCACAAGATACAAGTGCACTTTATGTCATCTCTTCACCAGATGAATTGGCTGAAATCAAAGGTTATTTAGATACCAGCAATCCGAATGTTCGTATTTATGCAAGCTCTCGTTCTAACGCGGCAAGTAATACACCAGAATACTATGCTAAAATGAATGGCGTTCAATTTAGTGATATTCCATTCTTTAAACAAAGCGATTCTTCACAATATCAAAAAGTGGCTGGCTCAACCGGTGGTGAATTCCAATTAATGCGTTTATATGCAATGGGTTCTGATGCATGGTTGCTCATCAATCACTTTAATGAATTACGCCAAGTACCAGGTTACACCTTAAGCGGTTTAACCGGTCAGCTTAGCGCGGATTCAAACTGTGATGTGGATCGCGATATGACATGGTATCAAGTACAAGATGGTAACGTGGTAGCGGTTGCGAACTAATCCATGTTTTCATTAAAACGTCAACAAGGGGCGGGCTTTGAACATCAAGCCCGCCTTTTCTTAGAGGCTAAGGGGCTTAAATTCATCGCGGCGAATCAACATTTCAAATGCGGTGAATTAGATCTCATTATGCAAGACGGGCAAACCATTGTATTTGTTGAAGTTCGTCAACGATCCAGCTCAGCATTCGGATCCGCTGTTGAAAGTGTGGATTGGCAAAAGCAACAAAAATGGCTAGATGCCGCAAATTTATGGCTTGCCAAACGCAACCTAAGCCTTGAAGACGCGGATTGTCGTTTTGATCTTATCGCCTTTGGAAAAACCGCCAGTGATATCCAATGGATTCCTAATTTTCTCGATTAACCTTTTCCGATTATGTTACAAAAAGTTAAAGATATTTATAGCGAAAGTATTCAGATTCAAATCTCTGCTTCTAGCCTATTATCAGAAAATATTGCAACTGCCACACAAATGGTGATGCAATGTTTGTTAAGTGGTCATAAAGTGATTGCCTGTGGCGTTGCTCGCTCTTACGCAAATGCGCAATTCTTAGTGTCAAATTTGCTAAATCGTTACGATTTCGAGCGCCCTAGCCTGCCATCCGTACACCTTAGCCTTGAAAGTGCGGTCGGTTCTTCACTGGTTTTTGATCAACCTATCGATCAGCTTTATCAACATCAATTCAACGCTATCGCGAAACCCGGTGACTTATTGATCGCTTTTGCTCCGCTTGGTACAGAAAAAGCGGTGCTGAATACAATTGCGAATGCCGTCAACAAAGAAATTCAGGTCATTGCCTTAACCGGAGCAAACAATGATGCAATTCAAGGTGTGTTAGCTGAAGCAGATTTAGAAATCTCTATTCCCGCGACGAAAGAAGCGCGTATTTTGGAAAATCATTTATTCGTCATAAATGCACTGTGTGAGCTTGTTGATAGCACGCTTTTCCCAAGAGCTTGACATTAAAGGCTTTTCCAACCAAACTATTTCTAAAATTAATTGACTAATTAGTTAACTCACTCATTTATAAAAAGGAGATTAATGATGAAATTAACCCCATTTAAAAAACTCGCCTTCGTACTTGGTGCATCCATTATGTTACAAGGCTGTGTAGCTGCTGTGCTTGGTGGTGCGGCTGCAGGTGCTAAAGTTGCAACAGATCCTCGTACAATGGGGACACAAGTCGATGATGAAACGTTAGAAATAAAAGTTGAAAATGCATTAGATAAAGATGCACAAATTAAATCGGAAGGTCGTGTACACGCCGTTTCTTATAGTGGTCGTGTATTATTAATTGGTCAAGTACCGAGTGAAGGCGTAAAAGAAACTGCAACCAGTCTTGCTAAAGGCGTAGAGGGTGTGAATGACGTCTATAACGAATTACGTGTGGGCAATAAAATTAACTTTGGTCAAATAACCAAAGACAGTTGGATTACCACACAAATTAAATCAAAACTCTTCGTTGGCGATAATGTAAAAGCAACAGATGTAAAAGTGATCACCGAAAATGGAGAAGTATTCTTACTCGGAAACGTCACTCAATCACAAGGTGACTCAGCGGCAGAAATTGCAAGTAAAGTCACCGGTGTTCAAAAAGTCGTCAAAGTATTTAAATACTTGAATTAATTAAACTTTTAAACATTGAAGTGCGGTCAAAAATCATCTCGTTTTTGACCGCACTTTTTCTTTACAAAGATTTACAAAAAAAGATCCTGCCTAAAAAAACATCATTTCGAAAAAAAAGTTATTTATTTTAAATGACTTATCTTTTGTCAATAATGTAAGTAAAAAATTTACTGCTTGAATTCAATTTTAAAACACTCTATCTTGTGCACCGTCATTTTCCACAACACTATATCTTGTGTTT
>CABSZQ010000104.1 GCA_902482195.1 uncultured Haemophilus sp. | reverse complement strand
GTATTATGAATACTGACCATACACTCGAAGAAGTGGGTAAACAATTTGACGTAACTCGTGAGCGTATTCGTCAGATTGAAGCAAAAGCATTACGTAAATTACGTCATCCAAGTCGTTCAGAAACCTTAAGAAGTTTCTTGGATGAGTAATTATTCATTTATGTAAAAAAGAAAAGGCAGATCAATATCTGCCTATATTGTATATTGCATAAAAGATTATTATATGCTATAACCCGCCTTGTATAGCAGTATTTTATACTATTATACAATATAGGAGATTTTATTCTATCTCTATAAAGTAATAAAGGAGTGTAAGCCCATGGAAAATGTTGTTGTCTCAATTTTTCATATTGAAAGTGAAGCCTTTCAGGCCTTTTCAGAACTAAAACAGTTTGGTCAAACTGAAAATACAAAATTAGCTCAGGCTTTAATTGTAAAAGCTGAAAATGGTGTTATTAACGTCAAAGATAGCTTTGATTTGATAGATTCCCTAGGAGATGGTTATTTCAAAGGCGGATTAATTGGTAGTTTAATCGGAATTTTAGGTGGACCACTAGGTGTTCTCTTTGGTTTTGCTGTTGGTGGAGTAATTGGCGCCTCCGTTGGTTCAGACGAAGAATTGGCCAATTCGGCATTAATTATAACCGTTAGTAATAAGTTGACAAATGGCGAAGTAGCTATTATTGCACTTGTACAAGAAAATGATGAATCTGTTTTAAATGCTATTTTTGAAAAGTATCAGGTTGACATTGTTAGATGGGATGTCGCTACTGTTGCGGCAGAAATAGAGTCAGCTCTCAAAATTCAAAAAGATTTAGAGCATCAAGCTAAAGCTCGCTTAATTGCGGATAAAAAAGAAGCTCGTCGTGAAAAATTTGATAAATTGATAGCTAATATTAAAGAGAAATTTTCGAAAAAAAATTAACAGACTGAAGAGACTGACGTAAAAAGATTTCGATTTTTGAAAATCTTTACTATTAAGCTATTTAAATAAATGGTTTAAATTAATAAAAAAGCGACCAAACGGAGTTTTCTGGAACTTAAACTTCTGTTTGGTCGCTTTTTATGTTAGTCATGTAAATTTGTAGCTAATTTACATGACTTTTCTATATTCTTAATAGGGTTATTTACCACGAAATCACATTCCTTTAAAATATGCACCTTTCGTCATTTTAAAAAACAAAAAAGGAACTTTATGGAAGAATCTCAAGAACTCGAAAAACTGCCGCGAGTGATTACCGGTGTATTAAAAGTAGTATTAAGTTTTTCACTTATTGCTTTGGCTTTAGTGTTGATTATTGCTTTAGCTAAAATCACGTACACTTTAGCGATTATGGTATTCAATACATCAAGCGTAGTGCCTTATGAAGTCGCTGAACAAGCCGTGATGTTTTTCTTATATTTCGGTTTTATTGGCCTTATCGTGCAATATTTTAAAAGTGGCTATCACTTTCCTTTGCGCTATTTTATTTACGCGGGGATTACCGCTATGTTGCGCCTGATTATTGTGAATCATGAGAGTTCGGTTGATACCATCTTATTCGCAGGCGCGATTTTAATTATGGTTATTGCACTTTGCTTAGTGTTGTATTCCAATAAAATTAAAATTTAAAAGTGCGGTCATTTTGACCGAGGTTTTGGAATGGATTATTCCGGTACAATCCATTCCACTGTCCAACTTCCCGTACCTTCAGGGACGAGCGTTTGGGTCAAATAAGGCAAAATAGATTTCATTTGCTGTTCTAATTGCCAAGGTGGATTAATTACCACCATTCCACTCGCGGTCATACCACGTTGATCGCTATCAGGGCGAACAGCCAATTCAATTTTCAAAATTTTACGAATTCCCGTTGCCTCTAATCCTTTAAAAATGCGTTTTGTTTGTTGACGTAGTACCACTGGATACCAAATCGCATAAGTGCCTGTCGCAAAGCGTTTATAACCTTCTTCGATCGCTTTCACCACCAAATCATAATCCTCTTTTAATTCATAAGGCGGATCAATAAGCACTAAACCACGGCGTTCTTTTGGTGGAAGCGTCGCTTTGAGTTGTTGGAAACCATTTTCTGATTTTGTCGTGATATTCTTAAATTCTTTAAAATTATTCCGTAATAATGGAAAATCGCTCGGGTGTAATTCTGTCAGTAATGCACGATCTTGAGGACGTAATAGTTGGGCGGCAATCATTGGAGAGCCTGAGTAATAACGTAATTCTTTACCACCATAATTGAGCTTTTTAATAAGATCTACGTAGCGTGCAACTTCTTCGGGTAAATCCTTTTTTTCCCAAAGTCTCCCAATTCCCTCTTTATATTCGCCAGTTTTTTCTGATTCGTTAGAACTTAAGCGATAACGACCGACACCTGAATGGGTGTCGAGATAGTAGAAACCTTTTTCTTTCAGAGAGAGATTTTCCAAAATCAGCATTAACACGATGTGTTTTAGCACATCGGCATGGTTGCCGGCATGGAAACTGTGACGATAACTTAACATGCTTTGTCCTTTTGACGTAAAAAAGTGCGGTCAAAATTAACCGCACTTTTAGTATTTAAATCAGGGTTAGAATAATTCTTCTGGTTGCGTTGCTGGAATTGCGTCTTTGATTTTTCCAGTCCCGCCATTTAAGCGTTGTTGTAACTCTGGTGGAACATAATAACCACGCTCTTGCATTTCCGCAATGTAAGTACGTTTAGGCTCAGTACCGACGATAAAGTATTCTTTGCGACCACCACCTTCAGAAAGTAAACCAGAGTTACTATCAATGGTTTTTTCCATGATGTTTGGTGGAAGTGTGAGTTGACGTTCTGGTACATCAGAAAGTGCAGCTTTCATATAAGCAACCCAGGCAGGCATTGCGGTTTTCGCACCCGCTTCACCTCTACCTAATACGCGTTTATTATCATCAAAACCGACATAGGTCGTGGTCACTAAGTTAGCACCAAAGCCCGCATACCAAGCAACTTTCGCACTATTAGTTGTACCGGTTTTACCCCCAATGTCACTACGCTTAATACTTTGCGCGATACGCCAGCTGGTACCTTTCCAACCGAGACCTTGTTCACCATAAATTGCTGTATTTAATGCACTGCGAATTAAGAAGGCTAATTCGCCGCTAATCACACGAGGCGCGTACTCTTGTTTTGCAGCACCGTCTTTCGCATCCGCCATTAAATCAACAGAACCGTCATTTAATGCTGATGTTTGAAGCTCTGGCAAGTCTGGTACATTCTCAGGTTGCTGATCACCCTCACCTTCATCTGTATCGGTGTTGCTATTACCTTTAGCAGATTTTAGATTGTCAGGATTAGCCACTTCTGCAACATCTTTAAAACCATCAATTTTATCTTTGGTTTCACCATAAATCACAGGAATGTCGTTACAGGTAATACAAGCAATTTTCGGGTTCGCAATAAATAAATCTTTACCGGTATTATCTTGAATTTTTTCGATAAGGTAAGGATCAATTAAGAAACCACCATTATCAAATACCGCGTAAGCACGCGCCATTTCCAATGGAGTAAAGGATGCCGCACCTAATGCAAGCGCTTCACTCGCAAAATATTGGTCACGTTTGAATCCAAAACGTTGTAAGAAGTCAGCCGTAAAGCCAACACCTGCGGTTTGTAGGGCTCGGATGGCAATCATGTTTTTAGATTGACCTAAACCCACACGTAAACGCATTGGACCGTCATAACGATCAGGTGAGTTTTTCGGTTGCCACAAAGGTTGTCCTGGTTTTTGAATAGAGATAGGACTATCTTGCAATACGCTTGAAAGGGTTAAACCTTTTTCTAATGCCGCAGCATAAATAAATGGTTTAATCGAAGAACCTACTTGCACTAAAGATTGCGTTGCACGGTTAAATTTACTTTGTTCGTAACTGAACCCTCCCACCATGGCTTCAATGGCTCCATTATCAGAGTTTAATGAAACTAATGCAGAGTTAGCCGCTGGAATTTGACCTAAAATCCATTCACCGTTATCACGTTTACGAATCCAAATCTGGTCACCCACTTTAACCGGTGCTCTTCCCGCCCAACGCATTGCGTTTGAAGAAAGCGTCATCGTTTCATTATTGGCTAAAAGTAATTCTGCACCATTCTTACCTAATGCAGTTACCGCTGCCGGAATGAATGGTTCTGAATCAGGTAATTTTTTCAAGAAAGCGACAATGCGTTCATTATCCCATGGGGCTTCACCTTTTTTCCAAAGTGGTGCACCGCCACGCCAGCCATGACGCATATCATAATCGATCAAGTTATTACGTACGGCTTTTTGTGCTTCCGCTTGATCTTTTGACAGTACAGTTGTGAAGACTTTATAACCTTTGGTGTAAGCATCTTCCTCACCAAAACGTTTTACCATTTCTTGACGAACCATTTCAGTCACATAGTCTGCACGGAATTCAAATTTTGCACCGTGATAACTCGCGATGATTGGCTCTTTGATGGCCGCATCATATTCTGCTTTGGTGATTTTGTTTTCATCCAACATGCGGCCCAATACCACATTACGGCGTTCTTCCGCTCGTTTTGGTGAATATAATGGGTTCATTGTTGAAGGTGCTTTTGGTAATCCTGCAATCACAGCCATTTCAGAGAGCGTTAATTCATCTAAGTTTTTACCAAAGTAGGTTTGAGCAGCGGCTGCAACGCCATAAGAGCGATACCCTAAGAAAATTTTATTCAAATAAAGCTCTAAAATTTCCTGTTTGCTTAGAGCATTTTCAATTTCAACCGCTAATACCGCTTCACGTACTTTACGAATGATGGTTTTCTCTGGGGTTAAGAAGAAGTTACGTGCAAGCTGTTGTGTAATGGTACTTGCCCCTTGAGATGCACCACCATTGTTGACAGCAACAAAAATCGCACGAGCAATACCGACAGGGTCTAAACCGTGATGGTCATAAAAACGGCTATCTTCCGTCGCTAAGAAAGCATCTTGCAGACGCTGAGGCACATTTTCTAATTTCACTGGAATACGGCGTTGTTCACCGACTTCACCGATCAATTTGCCATCAGCCGTATAAATTTGCATCGGTTGTTGTAACTCGACGGTTTTTAGGCTTTCTACCGATGGTAAGGAGGATTTTAAGTGAAAATACAGTACACCACCGGCGACTAACCCCAGTATACATATCGTAAATAGGGTACTTAATATTAATTTTGCGATCCGCATCGTAAAATTCTCTCTGGTTTAATGAATATTCAAAAAATCAAAATTATGATTTTGGCTGCTAAGTATAAAAGATTAATCCCTTAAAGAATAGGAAAGAATATGGGAATTGCTCATAGAAAGCAGCGAAAACAACAAATTGGTGTGAGTAAACAACAAGATAACCTCTATTTTGTTTGGCTAGATGAATTCAACAAAGTTCAATCTATTTGCTTGAATGGACAACAAAAGGACATTTTTTCCCAGTTATTACCTCATTTACCGCAAAAAACAAACCAATGTTGTTTTATCGGTGCTATTTCGCCTCACTTAACTTGGTCTAAAACGCTTATTTTACCGCAAACACTCAATGTT
>CABSZQ010000103.1 GCA_902482195.1 uncultured Haemophilus sp. | reverse complement strand
GTTTAAGCAAAGTGTCGCTGCCATCGCAAAAAGTACTAACGTGAGCAATGGCAAGAAAATGCTATTAAAGTAAGGCGCGCCCACGGAAATGCTGCCCCAACTCATGGCTTGGAAAAGCATTGGATAGAAGGTGCCTAAGAAGGTACTGACGGTGGCAACGGTCAATACGATATTTAAGCCTAAAATTGCCCCAGTTTTAGAAATGAGCGGAAATTTGACCGCACTTTCATTGCTATTTGTGCGTAGGGCAAATAAGCTCAGCGAACCAACAGTTAGTAAGAAGAAAATGAGTAATAACACATAACCGCGAGAACTATCCAAGGCAAACGCGTGAACGGAGGTTAATGCGCCTGAACGGACAATAAATGTGCCTAATACGCTGAATGCAAAAGCGAGTAGGGAGAAGAGTGTTGTCCAATAGCTAAACATGCCTTGTTTTTCCGTCACCATCAAGCTGTGTAACAGTGCGAGTCCCAATAACCACGGCATAAGAGAGGCGTTTTCTACTGGGTCCCAGAACCACCAGCCGCCCCAGCCTAATTCATAATATGCCCACCAGGCACCGAGAACTATCCCTAAGGTTAAGAATAACCAAGAAACGAGCACCCAAGCTCGCATAGCACGTGCGATCGCTTGTGCAGAACGATTAAAGATTAAAGCTGAAATGGATATGGCAAAGTTAACGGCAAAGCCCACATAACCCACATATAACAGTGGTGGATGGAAAATTAAGCCAATATCTTGCAGCATTGGGTTGAGATCTCGCCCTTCCGAAGGGGCAGGAAAAGCACGTCCAAATGGATTGGAGTAGAACAAAATAAAAATAGCAAACCCAAGACAAATTAAGCCGAGTAAAGAAAGGGTTTGAGCAGAAAAAGTGCGGTCATTTTTGCGAGAGAAAAAGGCAAAAGCCACTAACCAAAGACTTAATGTGAAAAGCCAAAATAAAATGGAGCCTTCATGTCCGCCCCAGGTGGCGGCGACTTTAAAAAATGTTGGTAGTTGAGAATTGGAGTGCGCTGCCACGTATTCCAAAGTGAAGTCATCCATTGCAAAAGAGTAGGCAAGAATACCGATTGAAACGCTCGTAAAAATACCGAAGCAATAACTTAATCCCCAAGCTGTGTTGGTGAGAGAGGGTTTATTTCGCCAAATACCAATTTGCGGCACGATGGAAAGTAAGAGCGCCGCGGTGGTGGCAAAGAGTAATGAGAGAAATCCGAATTCGGGGAGCATAGTATTGTTCAGTATTAATGGTTGTATTTGACAAAATAAGGTTAATTTTAAGCATGAAAAACATACGTAAAATTAACCGCACTTTAGCCTTTTAAATAAACAAAAGGCGTATTGTATACGCCTTTTGATTAAATAAGAAGTTTATCCTTACGCAACGGTAAGTTGTCCTGCATACAAGATGAAGTAACGTAAGCAGAGAACCCCGATTAAGTCGAAGATTGACACAAGGATAATAAAGTTCTTGTTGTATTTTAAGTTGTCTTTTACGGCAAGGTTGGCAAGTAGTGGAATTAAGATACCAATTAAGAATACCCCAATCCAGAAGACTGCACCCCAGAAGCCAGATAATGCATTCTGTAAGGCAACCACTTTTTGGCCACCACCAAAATAAAGACCCACGAAGAAACAAACTAATAAACCAAGCTCAGTTACCATGATTGGCACTTCAAATTTATGAATGAAGTGTGATTCATGGCTATCACCTTTTAATTTACCTGCAATGAGGATAAATAAGAAGGTTGCGGCAATACCTGAAGAGGTACCAGAAGCCAAGAATAACGCTGGTAGAACAGGGTTATTTAACATTGGGTAACTAATCAATGCTGAAAGTAAGAAACCGGTATAAGCCCCTAGTACAGCAGCTAAGATGAAGAGAATGACTTCTACAGGACCAGTTAAACGTTCTAATACATTGATAATTTTACCGACGAAACCAAGTTTTGGCATAAAACGTTGAATGAACGCCATGATATCTTCTTTGAAGATAACCGCACACCAACATACCAAGAACAGCATATAAACTTGGAATAACATTACCCCCATAGACATTACAGAGTTAAATTGATAGTTAAACATCAATTTCCAGAATGTCCAAGGACGTGCCAAGTGGAAAATTAACAGGGTTAAACCAATTAATGTTGGCACAGAACCTAAAACGGCGGCTGCTCTGATAATCCAGTTTTTGCTAGGATTTTCTAATTTGTGACTACGTTTATAAGCAATCGCTAATTGTACCGCACCGGAAGAAATACCAAGTAAGAACAAATAGATAGCGATTGTTGAATCCCACACCAAATTAGGTGTGTGAAACGGAACAGGATAATCTAATGTCATCTTCTTGGCTCCCCGTGTTGGAATGGAATATGGTAGAGATTTGGTTGAGTACCTAATTCCACTTTCGTGCGATAAACCGGTTTTTCTTTCACTTTGCGGGACACTTCGCTGCTTGGGTCATTCATATCACCAAAGGTTAATGCTTTGGTTGGACAAGCTTCTACACAAGCAGGTTGTTTGCCAGCTGCTAAGTTTGTATCGCGACAGAAGTTACATTTATCCGCAGTAAGATGCTCTGGATGAATGAAACGTACGCGATAAGGACAAACTGCGATACAGTATTGGCAACCTACGCAAAGATCTTTAGTTACATCAACAATACCTGTTTCAGGATCAATAAATGATGCACCGGTTGGACAAACAGCCACACAAGGGGCGTTTGTACAATGTTGGCAAGATTGACGGAAAAACTCGTATTCTTGATTTGGGAATTCGCCATAAGGTTCGCTACGGAGAATTTCCAAACGTGAAACGCCTTTAGGAACGTGGTTAGTTTCACGACAAGCATCCATACAAGCGGTACAGCCGATACAAGCTGTTTCGTCGTGTACCATTGCATAGCGTTTCGGTTTATCCGCCTTTTCCTCTTTCGCTAAAGAGGTAACTGATGTTCCCGTCATAAGGATTAATGCCCCCATGCCGGAAACAAAGTTTCGGCGTGAACAAGCTGTCATTATTTATCCTTTTGTTCGGTTGATTGCGTTTGTGATTGTGCGTCTTTTGCCGCTTTGCGTTTTTGTTGTTCGCCGTGGCAATCTACACAAAGTTTCACACGATTTTTCGGTTGAATACCTTTCATCGCATCATCTTTCGGGTGTAATGTGTGGCAGCTTGCACAAGGCAATTTCATTGCGTGAACATCGTGCGCCCAAAGTTTTTCGCGAAGTTTTGCTGGTTGGTGACAAGCAAAACAAACTTGGTTTTGTTCTTGTGCGGTATACATAGGTTTTTTATCACCAAAGATATCGCCATCAAAACGCATCACATCTTTTGCACCACGACGGTGATCTTCCGAAATATTACCGTGACAGTTTACACAGTTAATCGGTTTACCTGTGTTAGGGCTTTTTTGATTTAAGTGTGCGCCGTGGAATTTACCAAAGTGTAATTCACCACCAGATTGATCTAAAGTTTGGTTTTTATCAACTTGGTCAAATTTGTGACATTTCGCACAATATTGGTTTGGATCACGTTGGTTATCCAATTGTGGCTCATAAGTGAGTTGAGAGGCAGGTGTTTTTGCCATCTCTTCCGCACTTGCAGCCATAGGCATTACCGCAAGCATTGCAAGCAATGCAAGGGATTTTGCCGATTTGCTGATTAAAGAAGTTAAATTCATTCTGATTACCTCAAATATATGGTTAAAAATGACCGCACTTCGACACTTTAGTTACAAAGTGCGGTTCTTTTTTTATTGTTTTGTTGCGGTATCTTCAGCTAATTTGCCATTGGCTTTCGCTTCTTTTACCCATTGAGGTACAACAGTTTCTAAGAATTCTTTTTTCGCTTGACGTTCTTTCTCGATATCAATACCCATTACTTTCCATGCTTTATCAGCTGTAGAAATATCTGGTACTTCAACCGGAGTTTTCACGCCATGTTTAGTTAAGATTGCTGCAAGTTTAGCACGTGCATCCGCTGCTTTGTCGATACCAGAACCTAATACGCGAAGCATTACATCAGGTGCGTGCATGTGACCACCGTGGCTTGCTGCTGCGTAGTCCCAACGCCATTGAGCGTGACGGATATCCATTAAAGCAGGTTCCATTTCTTCTTTAGTTGCACCTGCATCCCATGCCGCTTTCGCTTCAAAGTGAGCACGAACAACTTGATCTTCTAAACGACCCATTACATCTTTCACTTCTTTTTTACGTGAAGCAACGATGTCTTTAAGTTTTTCTTTGCTTTGATCGTGACAGTTTGCACATGTGGTATCAAATGCATCGAATGGGTTTTGGATTTGGTGGTCGGTGTAAACTTTACCGTCTTTACCTTGTACTTTAGGCATGTGACAGTCGATACAAGTTACGCCGTTTTTACCGTGCATACCTAAAGACCAAATTTCAAAGTCAGGGTGTTGAGCTTTTAACATTGGTGCTTTAGAAAGAGAGTGAGTCCAGTCACTGAAGCCGATATCATCGTAGTATTTTTCGATGTCATCAACAGTTTGACCATTGTTCCACGGGAAGGTGACTTGTTTTAAGTCGCCCGCGAAGTAGTATTCAACGTGACAGTTTGCACAGATTTCAGCACGTTTTTCAGTGCGATCAGCTGTGTTAAAGCTTAAGTTAGCTTGTTCTTTACCTTCAGCTTTTGCTTTTGCTTGAAGTGCATTATTTAAGTGATCTAATGCACGAAGAACGTGTGGACGAGCAATACGTAATGCTGGTTTGCCTTCGGCAAAGTCTTTTGATGTAGTATCGTGACAGTCTGCACAACCGATTGAGTTGACCACTTCAGGTCCACCTTTAGCCCATTTTGCACCAAAGTAACCATCTTCACCCCATTCTGCAATTAAACGAGGAACGTCTGGACCTTTACAAGTCCAACATGCCATTGGTTGAGGGCCATCATTTGCATTTTTGGGCGCACCAGTACGTAAAATATTACGTACATCTTCTACTGCATAAACGTGACCACGAGGTGCGTTATATTCTTTTGCGAAAGAATAGCCCCCCCATAACACGATTAAACGAGGATCTTGTTCATTAGCATAGATGATTTTGTCGCCTTTTTCAGTCGCTTTCCACGAATTGAATTGGCTAGGATATTTCTCAGCAAATTTTTCATTCACTGCTTCGATTTTTAAATTAGGGTTTGGTGCTTCCACAGGTTGTTCAACAGGCTTGTATACCATTTCAGCCATCGCTGAGTTATACACACCTAAAGCTGCGAAAGAAGTGGCCAAAACAAGGCTTTTTCTCAATGCGTTCACGATAATCACTCCATTAGGAAAGAATAAAAAAACAATTTTAAATGCGAACAATTCCTATTAAGCTTTTGAATTCACTCATAAAAATAGCTCAACGCAAGCATAAGATACCAAAAAGCAGTAGTTTTCCTAAGGTTTTTTTTCAAAACTTTGAGGTTGATCAAACTTTAAAATAAAAATACTCATAAAGGGGTATATTGGTATTGAGAAAGTGGTAAAGGAGAATATTCTAAAAGAGGCAAAAGTGCGGTTGATTTTC
>CABSZQ010000102.1 GCA_902482195.1 uncultured Haemophilus sp. | reverse complement strand
ACATTAAACGTTGATGCACACCAAAACGATGTTGTTCATCAATAATCACCAAGGCTAAATCGGCAAATTCTACTTCTTCTTGGAATAAAGCATGTGTGCCCACCACCATTTGTACAGCACCCGATTTAATTTTTCCAATTCCGCTTGGCGAGCTTTCCCTTTAACCTTACCCGCTAACCAGCCTACTTCAATACCAAAAGGCTCTAACCAACGACGGAAATTATTCGCATGCTGTTCCGCTAAAATTTCCGTTGGTGCCATTAAAGCCACTTGTTTGCCATTATCAATCGCTAATAAGGCAGCTAAGGCTGCCACTAATGTTTTCCCCGAACCTACATCCCCTTGAACAAGGCGCATCATTGGATAATCTTTCGCTAAATCCTGTTCAATATCCGCCACCACTCTATTTTGGGCATTTGTTGGTTGAAAAGGCAAAGAGGCAAGAAAACGTTGCTTCAAATCGGTTTGATAATGCAATGGCAACGCTAAAAACTGCTGCGTACCCAACCGCACTTTTTGCATCGCAAGATTATGTGCAAGAAGCTCTTCAAAGATAAGTCGTTGCTGTGCGGGATGTTGTCCTTTCTCCAAAACATCTAATGAGATATCTGGCGGTGGACGATGCAAAAATCGAATAGCCTCCTTTAGGCTAAAAGGATGTGGATTAAATTCATTAGGTAAAATTTCCGTTAATTGGATTTTATCGAGTAAAGCCAATGCTTGATCGGTTAGCTTACGTAATGAATTTTGTTTTAAACCTTCCGTTGTGGAATAAATAGGCGTGAGCGTTTCCTCTAAAACCAATGGTGCATTATCCCGTATGATTTGATATTCAGGATGATGAATTTCCGCCATAAAGCGTCCACGTTTAATTTCGCCAAACGCTTTGACGCGCGTACCAATCTGAAAACTGTTTTTCATCCCCGCATTAAAATTGAAGAAACGGAGCATAATCTTGCTCGTTCCATCAGAAAGACTTACGGTTAAAATAGGACGGCGCCCAAAGGCAACTTCACAGGTTTGGACAACACCTTCAATGGTGGCATATTGTTCAGGGCGAAGATCGGCAATAGGCGTAATTCTCGTGCGATCTTCATAACGGATAGGTAAATGAAAAAGCAAGTCTTGGAGATTATGAATTCCAAGACGGCTTAATTTATCGGAGATTGCCGCGCCTACACCAGA
Organism: uncultured Haemophilus sp.; assembly: GCA_902482195.1. Taxonomy (GTDB): domain Bacteria; phylum Pseudomonadota; class Gammaproteobacteria; order Enterobacterales; family Pasteurellaceae; genus Haemophilus_D. The sequence continues at coordinate 4,371 of CABSZQ010000102.1, read as the reverse complement.
TAAAGTGGTTAGGGGAACGGCATCGAGAAGTTGCGTGCTCATTATGCTTCATTAATATTGCGCTTCAAACGAATCACACTGGTAATTTGTTTGATTTTTCGCATAATGTTTTCTAAATGATAGATATCTCTCGCGCCAACTTGGATAATGACTAATAGCAGATTATTCTCTAATTCTTCTGTCCAAATACTTTGAATATTACTTTCGCAAGTCGTAACTGCGGTCATGAGACTACCTAATGCATTTTGTTCATTAAGCATTTCAATGTGTAATTCAGCATCAAAATTGACCGCACTTTCAGCCTCTTCCCATTTTGCCGCGGTGAAATCTTTGGCATTGCTTGACGTTAAATTAGAACAAGCTTGATGATGTACAACCACACCTTTCTTCGCAGTACTTAATGCCACGATCGGATCACCCGGAATTGGATGACAACATTGAGCGAAAGACGCTTTCATTTCGCCATCTCGGCTCAATGTTAGTGTACTTTGAGTATTTTCAGACACACCATCCACATCAATTTCAATAGCTTCATCCATTAATTGGTGAGCAATAACGCTAGACATTTGATTGCCCACACCGATTTCCATAAAAAGCTCATTAAGACTTGAGAGATTCAATTCATTCAGTACTGCTTGGATTTTCTCTTCAGAAACCTCAGAGAGATAATGTGGTTTCAGGGCCATTTCTAGCTGTTTTTTACCCGTTTGAACGGCATCATCTGCACGCAATAATTTTAAGAAATGACGAATACGAGTTCTTGCGCGAGCGGTCACCACAAAGTTTAGCCAACTAACACTTGGATGAGTATTTTCACTGGTTACAATCTCAACGGTTTGACCAGACTCTAAAGCTTGTGATAACGGATAAGGTTTATGCTCTACTACTGCTGCAACACAATGATTTCCCACATCAGAATGCACTGCATAAGCAAAATCGACAGCTGTTGCGCCCATTGGTAATTCAACGATACGACCTTTCGGCGTAAAGACATAGATTTCTTTCGGGAAAAACTCGGATTTTACATTTTCAATAAACTCAAAGGAGTTACCCACGTTTTGTTGAATATCCACTAAGCTTTGCAACCAACGTTGTGCGCGTACTTGAGCGGTGGTGCTATCGTTTTTACCACCTTCTTTATACACCCAATGAGCGGTAACGCCCATTTCAGCAACCTGTTCCATTTCTTCAGTCTGAAGATGAACTTCTACGGGTACACCATGAGGGCCAATCATTGAGGTTTGTAGTGCTTGGTAGCCATTTGCACGAGGCACAGCAATATAATCTTTCACTTTACCAGGGCGAGGCTTATATAAACTATGCATTTGCCCCAATCCACGATAGCAATCATCAACCGAATTCACAATAACGCGGAAAGCATAAATATCCATAATAGAATGGAATTTCTGATCTTTCGTGCGCATTTTTTGGTAAATTTTATAGAGATGTTTTTCACGTCCCCAAATACGATTTGTAATGCCTACATTATCAAGACGTTGTGAAATATCATTAGATATGCGTTGAATCAATTCTTGACGAGAACCACGCGCTTGTTCGACGAACTTTTTAAGTACTTCATAACGGCGGGGGTGCATAGCTTCAAAAGATAAATCTTCTAATTCATTCTTGATATGTTCGATGCCTAAACGGTGGGCTAATGGACAGTAAATCTCTAGGGTTTCTTTTGCGATACGACGACGTTTATCAGGACGCAATGATCCCAACGTTCGCATATTATGGGTGCGGTCAGCCAGTTTGATTAAGACGACGCGAATATCTCGAGTCATCGCTAAAATCATTTTGCGGAAGTTTTCAACCTGTGCTTCTTGGCGAGTACGGAATTTCAATTTATCTAGTTTAGATACACCGTCAACAATTTCGGCTACGCTAGCACCAAATTCATCTTTTAATTGGGATTCGGTATAAGGGGTATCTTCGATAACATCATGCAATAATGCAGCCATGATTGCTTCATGGTCTAAATGCATTTCCGCAATAATTGAAGCTACTGCAACAGGGTGAGTAATGTAAGGTTCGCCGCTTGAGCGAAATTGTCCTTCGTGAGCATCTCGCGCAATGACGAATGCACGTTTGATTAATTCAATTTTATCGGCGGGCAAATACCCCTGAATAATTCGATCTAAATCTGCAAACAATTCCAAAGGACACCTGACTTTTTGTAGAGAGAAAGACTAGGCGATCAAAATACTTTAATTTTGACCGCACTTTAATGAGATTATTCTGCGATTAACGCTACTGCCACTTCTTCGTTACGTTGAGAAGCTGCCTCATCTAAATACTCTTTTGCATCCATGATTTCTTGGTTGATTAACCCTTTTTCAATTTCACGTAATGCAATTACCGTTGGTTTATCGTTATCTTCCGGCACTAACGGCTCACTTTGATGTAATTCTAATTGTCTCGCACGACGAGCGGCGGTTAAAATTAAATCAAAACGGTTACCAATTTTTTCTACTGCATCTTGCACAGTCACTCGAGCCATGTTTTACTCCGATGTTAAAAATAATGTCTATAAAGGGAAAATATTGTACTCAATTCAAGCTTATTTTGCTAGTAGCTGATGAATTAAGTCTGCATTTTCTGTTTGTTGATAAGCTTTGGTCAAGCGCTCTGCCTGTAAAATACTTTGCAAATCTGCCAATGCCTGCTCAAAATTATCATTCACAATAACGTAATCATATTCATCATAATGCGAAATTTCGCTGATTGCTTTTGACATTCGCTCAGCAATGACCTCTTTGCTATCCTGTCCACGTCCAACCAAGCGACGCTCTAATTCAGGCAACGATGGCGGCAAAATGAAAATACTTTTTACAGAAGGTACTTTTTGACGAATTTGCTGCGCGCCTTGCCAGTCAATATCCAAAAACACATCAATGCCCTTAGCCAAGTTTTCTTCAATTGCTGGCAATGAAGTGCCGTAATAATTACCACCAAACACTTTTGCATATTCTAAGAAGTGGCCTTTTTCAATTAAGGTTTCAAATTCTTCTACGGAAACAAAATAATAATGCACCCCATGACTTTCGCCTGGACGAGGAGAACGTGTCGTGTGTGAAATAGACACCATTTTTTTCGTGCCTTGATTTTTTTCTAATAATGCGGAAATTAATGATGACTTGCCCGCCCCACTTGGTGCAGAAAGAATGTATAAATTACCTTGAGACATAATTGAAACCTCTTCTTGTTGTTTGTTTTTATTATACAAAAAGAAAATGAAAAGTGCGGTCAAATTTTCATTTGTTTTACCAAATTGTTAAAAAGTGATCGAGATCACAAAAAAGTGGTATATACCCTTTTTTTTATCAAAATGCCCATGCTATAATCCACGGGAACTCGTTAGAGCAACGATTTTGTTTAACTTAAAAAAATAGAAGGTGAAAATCTTATGGCTATTAAAATTGGTATCAACGGTTTCGGCCGTATCGGTCGTATCGTATTCCGTGCAGCACAACATCGCGATGACATCGAAGTTGTAGGTATCAACGACTTAATCGACGTTGAATACATGGCTTACATGTTGAAATACGATTCAACTCACGGTCGTTTTGACGGTACTGTTGAAGTTAAAGACGGTAACTTAGTCGTGAACGGTAAAACTATCCGTGTTACTTCTGAACGTGATCCTGCAAACCTTAACTGGGGTGCGATCGGCGTTGATGTTGCAGTTGAAGCAACAGGTTTATTCTTAACTGACGAAACAGCACGCAAACACATCACTGCTGGTGCGAAAAAAGTCGTATTAACTGGTCCTTCTAAAGATAGCACACCAATGTTCGTACGTGGTGTAAACTTCGGTGCATACGCAGGTCAAGACATTGTGTCTAACGCTTCTTGTACTACAAACTGTTTAGCACCTTTAGCACGTGTTGTTCACGAAACTTTCGGTATCAAAGATGGTTTAATGACTACAGTTCACGCAACCACTGCAACTCAAAAAACTGTTGATGGTCCATCAGCTAAAGACTGGCGCGGTGGTCGTGGTGCATCACAAAACATCATCCCTTCATCTACCGGTGCTGCGAAAGCTGTGGGTAAAGTATTACCAGCATTAAACGGTAAATTAACAGGTATGGCGTTCCGTGTTCCTACTCCAAACGTTTCTGTAGTTGACTTAACTGTAAACTTAGAAAAACCAGCAACTTACGAACAAATCAAACAAGCAATCAAAGATGCAGCTGAAGGTAAAACTTTCAACGGCGAATTAAAAGGCGTTTTAGGCTACACTGAAGATGCAGTAGTTTCTACAGACTTCAACGGTTGTGCTTTAACTTCTGTATTTGATGCTGATGCGGGTATCGCATTAACTGACTCTTTCGTTAAATTAGTATCTTGGTACGATAACGAAAC
>CABSZQ010000101.1 GCA_902482195.1 uncultured Haemophilus sp. | reverse complement strand
CCCCTCTCCATTGCAACGTCATTCTTTGTTATCTTCCCTTTCCTGTTTGACAACAAATTAGGCATGCCGGAACACTCCCCCATTGCACTTTTTGTGAATGGTTTACTGACCATGTCATTACAAAGTTATTTTTCTCGAAAAATTAATTTAACGATTAAACAAACCCTATGGGTGGCACCAATCTTGACCATTGGCATTATCTTACCTTGGTTCATTACGTTGAAATATATTTCTGTGGTTTCTGCTTATATTTACTTGGTCATCTTCACGGTAATTGAAGTCTATGCTTTAACCGCTATGGCAAATTTATTAGTAAAATTTGATAATGGTACCAACCGAGGTTTTATCTTTGGCTCATCACGATTATTACTTTCTATCGCAACAGTTATCGTCATGAACTTAGTGCCACATTTGTTTTTATTGTAAAAAAGAAACGGTCAGAATTCACATTAAATTCTGACCGCACTTTTATATTTTTCTATGCTTATTTCACTTCTAATTCAACATTATCAAACAATTTCTTCACCGCGCTGTTATCACGCAATTTCTCAGCCTTTTCAACCATTGGTCGGGTTAAGTGTGGAGAGAAGAATTCAATAAAGTCATACATATAGTTGCGTAAGAAAGTACTATGTTTAAACGCAATTTGCGTCATACTCGCACGGAACAAATGCCCAGCATCAATCGCCACTAAATCCTTATCTGCTGGTGTATGTGCCATAGAGGCCATAATGCCCACACCTAATCCTAAACGCACATAAGTTTTAATCACGTCAGCATCCGTTGCGGTAAACACAATATTCGGCAGAATCCCCGCGCGGTTAAACGCATAATCCAAATCGGACACACCGGTAAAACCGAAGGTATAAGTGACTAACGGATATTTACCTAACTCCTCAACAGTAAGATTTTTCACTTTTGCTAAAGGATGGTCAGGTTTAACAATCACCGAACGATTCCACAAATAACAAGGCAGTTGAATCAAATCATCAAAAAGATATGGCGCTTCTGTTGTGATCGCTAAATCCACTTCACCTGAAATCAATGCATCATGGATTTGCGTCGGTGAACCTTGATGAATATGTAAACTCACATCCGGATATTGTTTAGAGAAACGCTCAACCACAGCCGGCAACATATAACGCGCTTGCGTATTAGTTGTCGCAATGCGTAACACGCCATGATTCGGACAAGTATATTCATTGGCAACCGATTTAATGCTTTGCGCTTTCACTAGAAGCTCACGAGCAATAGCGACGATCTTTTTACCCGCAGGTGTAATGGATTTAATGTGTTTACCATTACGCTCAAAAATCTCTAAACCTAATTCATCTTCTAACAAGCGAACCTGTTTACTGATACCAGGTTGAGAGGTGTAAAGCGCATTCGCGGCTTCAGTCACATTTAAATTTTGGTTTACAATCTCAACAATGTAGCGGAGTTGCTGCATTTTCATCGCGAATACCACCTATTTTTTATAGCGTTTACTTAACTCAGTATAACGTTTTACTGCTTTACGAATTTGACCTGATTTTGGTCGACGACGAGGTTTGGTCACGTCTAATTTGGTTTCGGTTTCTGGTGGCAAGCCCACTAATTCCCGTAAATAGTTGACGTTTTCCAGATCCATTTCTTCCCAGCCACCACGCGGTAAGCCTTTCATTAGCTTAATGTTGCCGTAGCGAATACGAATTAAGCGGCTCACTTGAATACCTTGTGATTCCCACAGACGGCGCACCTCACGGTTACGACCTTCCATTAAGGTCACATCGTACCATTGGTTAATCCCCACGCCACCTGCAAATTTGATTTCTTTGAAATTGGCTGGACCATCTTCCAACTGCACACCTTTACGTAAACGCGCTAACATGGCATCGTCCACTTGACCAAATACACGCACAGAATACTCACGCTCAACTTCACGGCTTGGGTGCATTAAACGATTCGCTAATTCGCCATCTGTTGTGAAAAGCAATAAGCCCGAAGTATTAATATCTAAACGACCGACAGCAATCCATCTTGCGCCATTTAAGCGTGGTAAACGATCGAATACGGTCGGACGACCTTCGGGATCACTACGCGTACAAAGTTCGCCTTCAGGTTTGTAATACATTAATACACGGCATACTTCTTTTTGTGCTTGTTGAAGGTTGATGATTCGACCATCAATACGCACTTTTACACCGGAATGTACATCAATACGATCGCCAAGAGTCGCCATTTTGCCATCGACACTCACTCGATTTTCAGCAATCATTGCTTCAATTTCACGACGAGAGCCTTGTCCTGCTCGCGCAAGCACTTTCTGTAATTTTTCACCTTCTACAGTAGATTGACGAGATGGCTTAGCCACCTTAGCCTTAGGAGTTGATTTGATGTCAGAATTGACCGCACTTTTACGATCTTTACGCTCAAAGTGCGGTTGCTTTCCCGCTTGTTTTTCACGTTCTTGTCTGGCTGATTTTTGAATAGGTTTCATCTGTTTTCCTTTGTCGCTTTCCCAAGCGTCTAAAATAAGTTAAATGAAAGGATCGGTACTACCACTTCCTTCACGTAAAATGACTGGCGATTCTTCCGTTAAATCTACCACCGTTGTTGGCTCTTGACCTAAATAGCCACCATGAATAATTAAATCCACTTGGCGTTCTAAACATTCACGAATTTCTTCGGGATCGGAATAAGTCATATGTTCATTATCAGGCAACATCAGTGAGCAAGATAAAATTGGTTCGCCTAATGCCTTCAATAAATCTAAGGCTATTTGATTATCCGGTACACGCAAGCCTATGGTTTTGCGTTTTGACGTCATTAAGCGACGAGGAAGCTCTTTCGTTGCCGTCAAAATAAAGGTATAACGCCCCGGTGTATTGTTTTTAATTAAGCGATAAGCCACATTACTGACCGTTGCATAGGTTGAAAGCTCGGATAAATCGCTACATACCAACGTAAAATTATGCCCGTCTGGTAATTTACGAATCGCCACAATACGATCCATCGCATGTTTATCGCCTATCATACAACCCAAGGCATAGCCCGAATCTGTCGGATACACAATGACGCCACCTTGACGCAAAATTTCTACCGCTTGATTAATCAAACGCGCTTGCGGATTTTCAGGGTGAATATAGAAAAATTGGCTCATAATTTTGTCCTTAAAAAACTGATAAGATTATACACCGATTTAGAGGCAGGTTATAAGAATTTGTTATAAAAAACGACCGCACTTTGAAAACTCATCCAAAGTGCGGTCTATTTTTTAAGTTTTTATTTCAACAATTCACGGAGGGCTGAACCAATTTCAGCGAGACTTCTCACTGTCTTCACGCCTGCCGCTTCAAGTGCGGCAATTTTATCTGCAGCTGTTCCTTTTCCACCGCTGATAATCGCTCCTGCATGTCCCATACGCTTGCCTTTTGGCGCCGTTACACCTGCGATATAAGCCACCACAGGTTTTGTCACATGAGATTTAATAAACGCAGCAGCCTCTTCTTCTGCTGAGCCACCGATTTCGCCAATCATCACGATAGCTTCAGTTTCAGGATCTTCTTGGAAACGTTTTAGAATATCAATGAAGTTGGATCCTGGAATAGGATCGCCACCGATCCCTACGCAAGTAGATTGACCAAAACCTTCATCTGTTGTCTGTTGTACCGCCTCATAGGTCAAAGTACCTGAGCGAGAAACAATGCCTACTCGGCCTTTTTTATGGATATTCCCTGGCATAATACCAATCTTGCATTCATCTGGTGTAATCACGCCTGGGCAATTCGGCCCGATCATCACAACACCCGTTTCATTTAATTTTTGTTTCACTAACAACATATCCAATGTTGGAATACCTTCTGTAATACAAACTACTAACTGAATGCCTGCATCAATGGCTTCAAAAATTGCATCTTTACAAAATGGCGCAGGCACATAAATCATGGTTGCCGTAGCGCCCGTTGCTTTTACTGCTTCACGCACGGTATTAAATACCGGCAAGCCTAAGTGAGTTGTTCCGCCTTTATTCGGTGAAACACCACCCACTAATTTTGTACCATAAGCCAATGCCTGTTCGCTGTGAAATGTCCCTTGCGCACCGGTGAAACCTTGGCAAATTACTTTTGTCTCTTTATTAATTAAAATCGCCATGATTATTCTCCTTTTGCCGCTTTCACTGCCGCTTGTGCTGCTTCTTGTAAACTATGTGCTGCAATTAAATTCACACCACTTTCAGCTAAAATTGCTCTACCTTGTGGGGCATTGGTTCCTTCTAATCGAACCACAACAGGCACTTTTACACCGACTTCTTGAATCGCCGCCACGACACCTTCAGCAATAAGATCACAGCGTACAATTCCACCAAAAATATTCACTAATACAGATTTCACATTTTTATCGGTGAGAATAATTTTAAAGGCTTCAGCCACGCGCTCTTTCGTTGCACCGCCACCAACATCAAGGAAGTTTGCAGGGTTACCACCATATAATTTCACGATATCCATGGTTCCCATAGCAAGTCCTGCGCCATTGACCATACAGCCAATATCACCTTCCAAAGCAACATAGTTAAGCTGATATTTTTCTGCTTCTGCTTCACGTGCATCACTTTGACTTAAATCACGTAAGGCTAATAAATCAGGATGTCGATAAAGTGAGTTATCATCAATGCCCACTTTCGCATCTACGCAAATTAAATTGCCTTCTTTCGTCACCACGAGCGGATTCACTTCAACTAAAGAAAAATCTTTTTCGATAAAAAGTTGAGCGAGTTTTACAAAAATCTCGGCAAATTGTTTATTTTGTTCGCCACTTAAACCGAGCTTAAAGGCTAATTCACGACCTTGATATGGCATTCCTCCCACGAGAGGATCAATTGTCACTTTATGAATTAATTCAGGCGTCTCTCTTGCCACATCCTCAATGCTCATCCCCCCTGCTGAAGAAGCCATAAAAACCACTTTCTGCGAAGCGCGATCAATCACTGCACCTAAGTAGAGTTCTTTCTCAATCTGGCAGGTTTCTTCAATATAAATGCTATTAACGGGTTGGCCTTTTTTATCAGTTTGGAAGGTGACTAAATGTTGGCCAAGCCATTTATCTGCAAAAGCTCGCGCTTCTTCTGCATTATGTATGAGCTTCACACCACCGGCTTTTCCGCGTCCACCTGCGTGAACTTGACATTTCGCTATCCAAACATCACCATTCAGCTGAAAGAGTGCCATTTCAGCTTCATCTGCCGTTTGGCACACGACACCTTCACTCACCGGCAGAGCATATTGCTTAAAAAGCTGCTTAGCTTGGTACTCATGTAAATTCATATTTCCTTCCTATTTTGATGTTGTTTAGCGAAACAAACAAAAATTTGACCGCACTTTGTTTTATTTTAAATTCTTGGCTTGCCCTTTCTATATTGAGTTATATACTGAGCCAGAACAGTCACAATCCATGTTAAGGATAACAACATGCAAACGAAAAAATCAAGCAATCTTGCGATTGCGCTCATTTGGTTTACTGCTGCTATTTCAATGGCAGAAATTCTCACCGGTACTTGGTTTGCTCCTCTAGGGTGGCAAAAAGGTTTAATTGCCATCGTCGTTGGGCACTTTATTGGTGGTTCGATGTTTTTCTGTGCAGGTTACATCGG
>CABSZQ010000100.1 GCA_902482195.1 uncultured Haemophilus sp. | reverse complement strand
CGCACTTTACACATTGGATGGCAATGCACAATTTCCAATAGCAGTGAATGCTGTCAATCCTCATAAACCGCTTCCTCTTATTGTCGGTATTGGTTATGTATCTGATAAAGCTTACGCTATTGAGGAACGAATGAGAGACTACACGTTTCCAGTAGAAGGCGCTGAATTTGCCAAAGGAGGGAAAGCCGCTGATTTTCTACGTTTTATTCAACAAGATGTAAAGCCTTATATTGAACAGCATTTCGATATCAATAAGGAAAAACAATATTTCTTTGGCCATTCTTTTGGTGGGTTGTTTGGATTATACGTGCTCTTCCATCAACCGGATTTATTTCAACATTACACATTGGCAAGCCCTTCTCTTTGGTGGGGAAATGGCTCATTTTTACCTCAAAATGAGCCATGGATTAGCCAAAAACCATCACATATCCTGATTACATTAGGCTATTATGAAGAACATCCTGAGCAGGATCCAAATATGACTGAAGAACAATTACAACGAATTAATCAACGGAAACAAATGCGAACGCTCAATGCACATCAATTAGCGGAAATATTGGAAAAACAAGGTAATTCCGTGACGTTTGTTTCTATCCCCAATAAAAATCATGGTGGCTCGATTCCGGATGCCATCAAACATTGCTTAGAACAAGTTCAACAATAAAAGAGCATAAAAAAATCCCCGTTATCATGAACGGGGATTTTTCTTATTGTGCTTGTTTGAGTTTATTGATTGCTTCTTTATTGAAGAAGTAATGCGTGCCACAACATTCACACTGCATATCAATGCTGCCTTTATGCTCTTCTAAGATTTCCTCAATTTCAGCTTCTGGAATCAGTAATAATGCTGCCCCTGAACGCTCAGGTGAGCAACCACAGAAGAAAGAAACTGATTGTGGTTCAAAAACTTCCACCACTTCTTCGTGATATAAGCGATAAAGCAATTCTTCTGCGGGTAATCCAAATAACTCCTCATCTTTTACGGTTGCAGCTAACGTAGTTAAATGCTCAAAATCCTCTGGTGTACCTTGGCCATCCGGCATAATCTGTAGCAACATTCCAGCGGCAACGGCTTTACCGTCATATTCACCTGTGCGAATAATAAGTTGGGTTTGTAATTGTTCTGAACGAACAAAATAGTCTTCTAAACATTCCGTAATCGTTGGTTTATCTAAACCGATAACGCCTTGATACCGCTCACCTTCAGTTGGAGCAATCGTAATCACTAATACGCCTTTGCCGATCATATCATGAAGGCTCATACCGTCTTGAATATCGCCTTGTACACGTGCTAATGCACGGATCTGTTGTTGGTCATTACCATTTACTAAAGCTAATTTTAATGGACCATCACCTTGAATTTGAACAGTAATATTACCGTTAAATTTTAATGTTGCAGTCAATAAATTAGTCGCCACCATCATCTCACCTAATAAGTTTTGTACCGCTTTTGGATAATGATGAGTATTCAACGTATCAGTAAAAGTTTGATTTAATCGCACCCATTCACCACGCACGGCACGGTTTTGGAAAAGGTAGCGGTAAAGTTTGTCATTGTCTTGAGTGTAATTCATTATTTGTTCCTATTTATTCTTTGAGTAAAAAGCGCGGTCAATTTTTCGAATAAATCGTAAACATTCAAAAAAGATGTCATTTTGTTACCGCACTTTGCGCCTGAGCAGTATTATGGGGGTGAAAATCAAAATTACAAGCCAAAAAGAAAAGCGGATAGCTTTCACTATCCGCTCACTTTATAAAATTAAACTGATAAATTACCAGTATGCACGTAAACCGATAACAGTTTTGAAATCACGGCTACGATCAAGCTGTTTACCTGCGTCATCAAAGGTATTCTCGTATTTAGTACGAGTCGCTTGCCATTCAATGAATGGTTTAACTTTTAATGAACCTTGATTATACACATAGTATTCAGTACCCACTAAGAATTGGCGATCTGTTGATTTGGAATATGCAGAACCCACAGGTAACGTTTTCTCAGTTTTATAAGAATACATTGCATATACGTTCCAGTCTTCATTTAAACCTTGGCGAATTACTGCGGTTACTTCATTATTTTTTACCTTGTTACCTGCGCCATCTTTATTTTTAGTATCTTTGTGAGCAAAGTCTAAACCATAAGTAGTGTGAACAAAGTTATATGCTAAGCCTAAAGCATAAGCATTGCTGTAGTATGCTGTTTTGTCAGCATTTTCAGAAATTTCACGAGTGAAACCTGCTGCGACAGTTACATTTTGGATACTATCAATTTCATGATCAAAGATAAGACCTGTACCCCAAGTGTTTTTACGGTTATTTTTTAAATCTACGTTTTTGATGTCACGTTTGCTTGAACCGCCATAGTACGCACCAAATTTCACTTTATTTGAGCCGTAGTCACCATTATAAACATATTGTGCTACACGACGAGCTGAAGTCTCTAATAAACCATCAGTCAAGCTATAAGTATTTGCTAAATCACTTTGTGTTACTTCATCAGTGATAGTTACCATGTTACCGTAAGTTAACTCACCGAATTGTTTGTGGCCAAAACCAGCATAAAGTTGACGAGTATAAACATGGTCAAAATCATGTTGTGAAGGCGCTTCACCACGCATACGCCATTCCGCACGACCTAAAGCATAGAAATCGCCACCTAAACTTTGTTTTAATTTAAAGCCAAAACGTGAACCATCGTTATCAACTGCATGGTTGATGTGCTCTTTGCTTTCACCGCCCGCTACATAGTTAGTTTTGTTAGAGGTGCTTTCCCATTTAACACGTAAAGAACCGTAAAAATCAACATCTGTACCAGTTTGGTCAATGTGGAAGTTATAAGCTTGTGCAGAACCTGCTGCTAATGCCGCTACAGATAAAGCAAGAAGTGTTTTTTTCATAACGCTTTCCCTATTATTTAATGAAGTTTATTAAAAAATTGAACTTTTTGCAGTTTATACACTACAACCTAAATGGTCAACCCTAAATTTTTCTAACTATCAGAAAATAGGCAATATTTTGACTAAAATCAATCCAGATAAATACATATTCGATTATTTTATCGCCTATTTAGTTAATAAATTAAGCGCAGAAAATACTTGGTCTGAGGTAATATTTTCCATTGAATTCGCTGTTAAATAGTGCTGATTTTGACCATAACAGCCAATTAAGGTCGGATCTGTTGCGCCATAAAGCGTAATATTTGGTTTATCCAGTGCGGCTGTCAAATGGGCAAGCCCTGTATCCACGGACACCACGGCTTTCGCATTAGCTATTTGGTCAGCCAATTCATTCAATGAAAGTTTAGGTAAAACGACCACATGAGATAAACCTGTGGCTAATCGCTCTGCTCTCGCCTTTTCTTTTTCATTCCCCCAAGGTAAACGGACTTGAATAGAAAGTGTGGTCAGTTTTTCGATTAAATTCCGCCATTCTCGTTCTGACCAATGCTTTTCATCTCTTGTTGTAGAGTGAAAAAAAATCACGTAAGGTTCAATAGAATTTACGGAAATAAAATGACGTGCAATGCCATAATCCCCTTTTTCTATCGGCAACGGATAAGATAGTGCTTGAGCAAAAAGCTGACGAATACGTTCTACCGCATGTTGTTGATAAGAAATCACATATTTTTTATCGTAAAACAAGGAAGCTATCGGCTCACGGATACTTTTGCGGTCATAGCCATGTTTGACACCATTGGCTAAGCGTGTCGCAAAAAAAGCGCTCTTAAAAAGCCCTTGCGCATCAATCACAGCATCATATTGATTGGCTTGTAATAAAGTGCGGTAAGATTTCCACTCATTTTTGGTCTGAGCCGAAAAAAGCGATTTTCGCCAGCGTCTTAAGGCAATTGGAATGATTTGCTTCACTGCCGAATGCCAACGTGGAATTTCGGCAAAATTCTCTTCCACCACCCAATCAATGGAGAGATTAGGAATAGCACGCTGTGCATCAGTCAATGCCGGCAAAGTATGAATCACATCCCCCATAGAGGAAGTCTTAATCACACATACTTTCATTTAATTAACCTTCTTCCCCAGTGCATAATTCCAAGTCCAGATACGGCTAAAATGCCTCCAATAATTAAGGAGGAATCCACTTGTTCATTCAACCAAACGGCTGAGAATAAAATCCCTAAAATCGGCACTAGAATAATATAAGCAGAGGCATTACCTGCGCCTAAGTATTTCACCCCATCAAAATACCATGCATAGGCTAATACTGTGGCACCAAATGCGAGGCCAAGCAAACTTATCCACTCACCTTGAGATAAATTCAGTACCGTAAGCCAATCGTCTGCACTTTCCATGCATAGAGCACTAATAAACAACAATAAAAAACCAAAAATAGAAGATAATGTGGTTGCGGTAAGCGAATCAATGCCGGCGAGTACTTTTCTCGCCAATAAGGTGTAAACGACCCAACAAATTAGCGCTCCAATTAATAATATTTGCCCAAAGCCAAATGAATCCATCATTTGTAAAAAATTCCCTTTTGTGAGAGCCAATAATGTTCCGCTCATGGCAATAACCATTCCGATTATTACCCAACGATTCCATTTTTCTTTAAATAAAAAAATCGCCAAAAGCGTGGTAAATACAGGGTTTGTCGCCACAATAACAGCCGCTTGTCCTGCTGGAAGATATTTCAGCCCCCAGATAAAAAATATGGAATAGGCGAAAACACCGAAAAAGGCAGTCACAAACAAACCCATCCACTGATTAGCTTTTAGTTGTTTAGCATATTTGAAGCGATTCGCCACATATAGCCAAATAATGAGCGGAATAATGGCGAAAAAAAAGCGCATGCTTGAAGCAACAAATGTCGGCATGGCTTGGGCAATCACTCGCCCCCAGGGCCAAGAGGCGCCCCATAAAATCACCATTCCAATTAATTGTAAATGTATGCGGAGAGGGTTCATATCATTAACATATCCTGTTAGGCCTTTTCTATTTACTTAAAGACTCTGTTTGGTAAGCGTTGATTTTTTCTCGTAAAGCGGCTTCAAATGCTTCTCGATGAGCATCATCTTGAAAGGCTGAATGAGGAATATCTAAAAACAATCCAGAACCAACTCGAATTACTAAATAGCCATATTTATTTTCAATATGATGAATATAATGATAACTATATAATGTTTGGCAGAGATCTATTTTAATATATAAGCCATCTTCTTGAATTCGTATGGTTTGACTTCCTTTCTCCATTTTGGAACCTATTTGGTTTTTAATCATACACATATTCAAATAAGGTCGTATTATAAGAGCATAGAAAAAAGAAAATATTGAAATAGCAGACAATATATATCCCGCATAATAGGCCAAAATATTCTCGTAATAATCATAAAGAACTTCAGCCCAATTCCTCATAAAAAATGCAATAAAAAGACTTGGTATCAAGCAAAATAAATATAATAAAAAATCGCCAAGCCTCATCATTTTACGAAATTTATTGTGCTTATAAATATCGCGACTTATTTTTTTTACTGCCTTAGTATAATTTTTATCTAATGTGAGTTGATAGGTAATTTCCATTTTATATTTTCTCTTTCTCAAATCTCCAAAAGTGCGATTAGTTTTTCTGCTACTTTTTCAGGTGTAATATCAATCAAACTTTGATGGTACCCTTCCGAGCTATCTG
>CABSZQ010000099.1 GCA_902482195.1 uncultured Haemophilus sp. | reverse complement strand
TTCTGTTTCGGGTACACGAGCCACAATTGCGCAATCTAAGCGACCTGTTTCTAATTGTTCTAATAATTGATGCGTTTGAGCTTCGTAAAGAAAAACTTCTAAATCTGGGAAAGTTTCTTTTAATGTTGGTACAATGTAAGGAAGTAGATAAGGGCCAACAGTAGGGATGAGTCCAATGTGTAATGGACCGGTCATTTCTTTACCTTGATTGCTAGCCATCTCTTTAAGTAATTTTACTTCACGTAATACAGTGCGAGCTTGTTCCACAAGTAACATACCCGATTGGGTGAAGAGCACTTTACGGCTAGTACGTTCAAGTAAAATAATGCCTAATTCATCTTCTAGTTTACGAATTTGGCCACTTAAAGTGGGTTGGCTAACATTGCAAGAATCCGCAGCACGACGGAAATGTTTGAATTCAGAAAGGGCAACTAAGTATTCTAAATCACGAATATTCATAGGGTTCTCACTTTATAGAATATGTCAATTAAAAGGATAGAATTAATTGATTGTAACTATATCACAAAACTTTCTATAATGCCTATCAAGTTTTTAAGGCAAATTCATTTAACTAACAGAGGAGACACATTATGTCTAATATGGAAGGAAAAAAAGTCCCACAAGTTACATTTCGTACTCGTCAAGGTGATCAATGGGTTGATGTGACTACATCTGAATTATTTGATAACAAAACAGTTGTTGTATTCTCATTACCAGGTGCTTTCACGCCAACTTGTTCATCTTCTCACTTACCACGTTATAACGAACTCGCACCCGTTTTCAAACAACATGGTGTAGATGATATTTTAGTGGTATCAGTAAATGATACGTTTGTGATGAATGCGTGGAAAGAAGCTGAAGAAGCACATAACGTAAAATTCATTCCAGATGGTAACGGTACTTTCACTGAAGGTATGGGCATGTTAGTTGGAAAAGATGATTTAGGTTTTGGTAAACGTTCTTGGCGTTATTCTATGCTCGTGAAAAATGGTGTAGTGGAAAAAATGTTTATTGAACCAAATGAACCAGGCGATCCATTTAAAGTATCAGATGCAGATACCATGTTGAAATACATTGCACCAAATTACCAAGTGCAAGAATCAATCTCAATCTTCACTAAACCTGGTTGCCCATATTGTGCGAAAGCAAAACAACTTTTACGCGATAAAGGTTTAAGCTTTGAAGAAATCGTATTAGGTCACGATGCAACAATCGTGAGTGTACGTGCAGTTTCTGGTCGTGCAACTGTGCCACAAGTATTCATTGGTGGTAAACACATCGGTGGTAGCGACGATTTAGAAAAATACTTTGCATAATTGATTGCTAGGTAGGAATTTTTTATATTTTTGATTATTAGGAACATAATGTAAAAGGGAGCGAAAGCTCCCTTTTTTGTTATCTATTATCTTGTTATGTTCTTAAGCATTAAAACCAATGTAGCAAACTGAGATTAAAACGACATAAAAAATGACCGCACTTAACAGTAATAATTTTACGGCTAGTTTTGGTTTATACTGATGCAATTTATAAAGTAAACGCGCAATCAAGACTAAAACAAAGGGATAAACCCAAAAGATAATCGAGAAAAGATCGATCTGAAAATCGCTCAGTGTAGGGTTTTTCACAAAAGCAGTAGAAAGCAAAGATGCCATAGGCCACAGTAAAATGGGTAAACAAAATGCCGCAAGTCCCCAAGCGAAGCCACTAAATCCTGTCGGCATAGTTTGTTTTTTCATAATGAACCTTATATGATGAACAAAATTAAATGAAAAAGGAATATAGCAAATGCAGCCTTTATTTGGTAGCGAAACTGATGGGATTCAAGAGAGAAAATTGGTGAAACGTCTATTAAGAAAGAAAAAAATTACGTTTATTTTGACCGCACTTTGCGCGGTGATTTATCTCTTGCAGAATATCGGATTTGAAGAGCCAATTATGGATTTATTCCATTATCCGGCTTATTCTTGGGAAGATCAGGACGTATGGCGCTATTTCACTCATGCTATTGTTCATTTGTCGGTACCGCATATTTTATTTAACCTTTCGTGGTTTTGGTTATTCGGTGGCGCGATTGAACGCCGATTTGGTTCTCTCCATTTTTTATTATTAGTTTTAGTCTCTGCTGCAGTGAGTGGCGCTGTACAGAATTATTTTACTGGTCCAGCCTTTTTCGGGCTATCTGGTGTGGTTTATGCCGTGTTAGGTTATGTGTTGGTGGTGGACAAATTGCACCCGCATAGTTTTGACTTACCAGAAGGCTTTTTTACAATGTTACTGGTAGGGCTTGTATTTGGCTTTATTAGTCCGCTTTTTGGTATTAATATAGGGAACGCTGCCCACATTTCAGGCTTTATCTTAGGATTGGTTTGGGGATTTCTGCAGAGTAAAATTAAGGCTAAATCGTTTAGCTAATTCAAATTTATAGGCATTTATATGAAGCAATCATTACGCCATCAGAAAATAATTGAGCTTGTGAAGCTAAAAGGGTATGCCAGTACAGAAGAACTGGTTATTGAACTGGAAGTTAGTCCTCAGACTATTCGACGCGATCTGAATATCCTTGCTGAACAAGATTTAATTCGTCGTCATCATGGTGGTGCGGCCCCTTCTTCAACCGCAGAAAATTCTGATTACATTGAACGTAAACAATTTTTCCCTTCCCAAAAAAGTGCCATTGCTCGTGAAGTGGCAAAACGTATTCCAAACGGTGCATCTTTATTTATTGATATTGGTACCACGCCTGAAGCGGTAGCTAGTGCCTTGTTAAACCATGAACGGTTACGCATTGTGACAAATAATATCAATGCAGCTCATTTATTACGCCAAAATGAAACTTTTGATATTACGATGGCAGGTGGCTCCTTACGTAAGGATGGTGGAATCATTGGTGAGGCAACGGTTAATTTTATTTCGCAATTCCGGTTAGACTTTGGAATTCTGGGCATTAGTGCAATAGACCTTGATAGTTCATTGTTGGACTATGATTACCATGAAGTCCAAGTTAAACGAGCCATTATAGAAAGCTCTCGCCAAACGTTATTAGCGACCGACCATTCGAAATTCTCTCGACAAGCGATTGTGCGATTAGGGGAACTCAAAGATGTAGATTATCTTTTCACTGATGATGTGCCAAAACAAATTGCGGATTATTTAGAAAATAGTAATACAAGGTTAGTGATTTGCAAATGATAGAAATAGGAAGTGCGGCCAAAATTGACCGCACTTTTTTGGTAAGCATCCATGCCTAGCCACTGCTGTTTCGACCAATTCAAAATTAACTTCATTCACCCAACCTCCTTATTGATGTGAGATGAAACTAATTTTGCTGCAATAGTTGTTAAATTTTAGGGATACAAATGGAGGGCAAATCATTCGACTGCCAATTCTTTATTTAGGACAACGGGGAAGGTTTGCTTGAAGAGTCAAGAAAGACTAGAGCTTGATAGATCAAGTGGGTACATCGAGATCCCTCTCTAAATGTAATTTATTTATACTGCTGTTTTGGTAAAAAGGGAATCTTAAAATTATAAATATGTGATCGAGATCACAAATTAAATGCAAAAAGAAAGCTGCTTATTTTTGTGTATAAAATAAGCAGCTATTTTATTGGTTTTTATCGATTTAAATTCACCGCGCCTTCGTAACCAAGTTGTCGCCAAGCTTCATAAACTGCAACAGCTACCGAGTTAGATAAGTTCATACTGCGGCTATTTGCTGTCATTGGGATACGGATTTTTTGTTCCATTGGCATTTTATCCAAAATAGACATGGGAATACCACGGGTTTCTGGGCCAAACATTAAATAATCCCCTAATTCAAATTGCACTTCGCTATGCGCAGGGCCGCCTTTAGTAGTGAGTGCAAAAAGACGTTTCGGTTTTTCGCTTTCTAAAAAGGCTTCAAAGGTTTTATGTTTTTTGATTTCAGCAAATTCATGATAATCCAAGCCAGAACGACGTAATTTTTTATCATCCCAGGTAAAGCCAAGTGGCTCGATTAAATGAAGACGAAAGCCAGTGTTGGCACAAAGACGAATAATATTTCCCGTATTTTGTGGAATTTCAGGTTCGTATAACACAATATCTAACATAATGATTTCCTAATCTTTTTGATACAGGCGGTAACTCACCATGCCTGCGGTTTTCTCTTTCAGTAATTGCCAATTGTCAGGCACGCTAAGCGGTTTATCTTTTTCTGTTTCAACATAAATCAATGCATGAGGTAAGAGCCAATTCTTTTCTTCTAAGAGGGCAATTGCTTGTTCAGCTAAACCAAAATGAAAAGGTGGATCTAAAAATACCACATCAAAGTGCGGTTGATTTTGCGCTTGTTTTAAAAATTCTAAGCTATTTTGATTGATTATTTGAGCTTGTTCAGTCGTCGTTTTTAGCGTTTGTAAATTTTTCTTTAATTGATTTGCCACATTTTTACCTAACTCTAAAAACGTCACCTGTTTCGCTTGGCGAGAAAGGGCTTCAAAACCAAGTGAGCCACTACCCGCAAAGCAATCAAGACAATGGCTATCCACAATGTAAGGCATCAACCAGTTGAATAAGGTTTCTTTCACGCGATCACCTGTAGGGCGCAAACCTTCCGCATTTAAAACCGGTAATTTTCGCCCACGCCAAAGACCTGCGATGATTCGAACTTCGCCTTTGGCATTTTGAATTTGCATTTTTTTCATAAAGAAACAGATTTTTAGTGAAAATTGTGCTTAGTTTAGACGATTTTTTGCTAGAATAGGCAGTATTTTTTAAAGATTTGTGTTTAAGAGAAGAATTTATGTCAGAAGAAAAGAAAAAAGGTGGATTTTGGGCCTCCCTTTTTGGTCGCAATAAAAAGCAAGAAGAACAAAAAATTGAGCCAACTATTGAAGAGTCATCTGTTGAATCTGCCGATGTTTCGCCTACGGAAGAGATTGTTCACAATCGTGAGAACGTTCAATTAGAACAAGTTGAACAGGAAGAATTACAGGAGTTAGCGGAACAGCTGCAAGAGGATAAAGCTGAGAATACCGTTGTTGCGCATATTGAACCTGTTGTAGAAGAAGTGATTTCACCTGAAAGTGCGGTCAACATTGAGCCAGTTTTAGATACACCGGTGATCGCGGCAACGGCTGAAGAGACAGAAAAAACAGAAGGAGTTTCTACCGCACTTTCTGCGGAAGAGCCAACAGAAAGCATTATTGAGCAAGATAATGTCATTGAAGATCTTCCTGTGGTTGATGCTGAGATTGAGCCTGAAATTGTTGAAGATGTTAAAGATGAATTCCGTTCAGATATCAATACAGAAACGCAAGAAAAACCAAGTGAAGGTGGCTTTTTTAGCCGTTTAGTTAAAGGCTTACTCAAAACCAAACAAAATATTGGTGCAGGTTTCCGAGCGTTCTTTTTAGGTAAAAAAATTGACGATGATTTGTTTGAAGAGTTGGAAGAGCAACTTTTAATTGCGGATATTGGTGTACCAACAACCAATAAAATCATTAAGAATTTAACGGAGCACGCAAGTCGTAAACAGCTACAAGATGCGGAATTGCTTTACCAACAACTTAAAATTGAAATGGTAGAAATTCTAAAACCAGTTGCCAAACCATTGGTCATTGATACGACTAAAAAGCCTTATGTTATTTTGATGGTGGGCGTAAACGGTGTAGGTAAAACGACCACAATTGGTAAATTGGCTCGCAAATTCCAAAATGAAGGCAAATCAGTCATGTTAGCAGCAGGGGATACTTTCCGTGCTGCTGCAGTAG
>CABSZQ010000098.1 GCA_902482195.1 uncultured Haemophilus sp. | reverse complement strand
ATGCTAAATTGTGGTTCAGCTTTCGCAACATCAGTCAGAATTTGTTCCACCATGTATTTAGAGGTTCCGTAAGGGTTGGTTGTACCGCCCACTTTGCAATCTTCTGTAATTGGAATAATTTCCGGATCACCATAAACCGTTGCAGATGAACTAAATACAAAGTTCCACACACCTGCTTTTTTCATTTCTTGAATGAGAACAATCGTACCTGCAACATTATTCATATAGTATTCGGCTGGCTTTTGGACACTTTCACCCACGGCTTTTAAACCCGCAAAATGGATGACCGATTGAATGCTGTTTTCAGCAAAGATTTTTTGTAATAAAGCTCGATCTAAAATATCGCCTTCATAAAATTTCACGTCTTTACCGGTAATTTCTTTGACTCGTTCTAAAGATTTTGGGGAGGAATTGCATAAATTATCCAATACCACCACTTCTTTATTTGCATTTAATAATTCCACTACGGTGTGTGAACCGATATAGCCTGCGCCACCCGTTACTAAAATAGCCATGAGTTACTCCTTAATCATTTTGTTCGCAAATTATAACATTGATTTCTACGATACATAAATTTATCCCCTTTTTTGACCGCACTTTGGTGTGATCGTTGTCACAGAATAAACATTTTTCTATAGGAATTTGATTTGGGTCATTGAAGCACCTCTCGATGAGGCGAATAATAGCCTGCGAAAATCGAAAAGATATAAGGAAGACAACATGAAACCTCAAACACTTCAAAAAACCGCACTCGCACTACTTGTTGGTTGGTATGCTGCTAATGCAGCCGCTTATTCTGAACAAGGGCAAGCTGGTAATACCAAAAGCTGGGAAAGCGCCGAATACCTCAAAGACTGGGGCTTGACCTCAATGAATGCCTCCACGGCTTATGCCCTTGGCTTTAATGGTTCTGGTGTGAAAATTGGCGTGATGGATTCGGGCGTGCTATTAAACCATCCTGAATTTCAAGATGGTCGAATCCACGTTGTAAAAACGGAAGGGACTTATAGTAAAGATGGTATGCGTTATCCCGATGCATCGGTAGGAAATGGTCCAATTAATAAAAATGAACCCGTAAAAAACGGCAAACGCAATTTTGATAAAACAGATAATGGCATCTTCACTAAAGGTGAAGCCTTCAATATTGACGGTGCATGGCATAAATATACCAATGATGCACACGGTACGCACGTTGGCGGTACAATGGCGGCAAGCCGTGACGGCAATGAAATGCACGGTGTGGCTTTCGGCGCTAACCTCTATTCTGCCAATACTGGTGGTAACGACAACATGACCTATGGTCCAAACCAAGACTATGATTTCTTCTTACAAGGCTACTCTGCCCTAGCGGATGCCGGTGCCAAAGTAATTAATAACAGTTGGGGTTCAAACCGTCGTGTTAATTCATCCTTTGCTGGCGCACAAGGCTACAAACCCAAATATGATTGGCGTGATGTGCCTGAATATGGCGTGCAGTACTACGATGTACCAAAAGCACCAGAGCCAATATCGAATCCCGCTGCACATATTTATTTAAGTAACTTAGGCGAAGCTGAAAAAGCTTATTATCAATTTGTCACCAGTGGTGAGAAAAACTTTGTTGATGCAGCTTATGAAGTGGCAAAAAATAAACAAGTGATTCAAGTCTTTACCGCGGGTAACCGTAGTATGATGGCTGAGTCCTTTACGCGTGCCATGTTGCCTTATTTCAGACCTGATGCGGAAAAATACTGGGTAAACGTCACGGGGCAAGTCGGTGGTGAAGGCTATCCTAATGATTCAAATGACGATGTGAGTGATGAAAAAGCAGGCGCAGATATTCAAGAATTTAACCTAGCCGGCCATTCAAAATGGTGGACGATTGCGGCGCCATCCGCCAACATCTATTCCTCCTACATTCAATTACAAGACAACAATACTTATGGTGACCCTATTTACAAATCAGCTGGTGGTACTTCAATGGCTGCCCCACACGTAAGTGGTGCATTAGGTGTCATCTTTTCTCGCTATCCATATATGACAACCGATCAAGCGCGCGATGTTATGCTCACTACTGCGAGACAAACCACACTTCGTAAAGGGCTTGAAGGTAAACCATTAGAACGTTGGGAAACTGGACAAGGTGTACCGAGTAACGTTTGGGGTTGGGGGATTTTAGATCTTGGCAAAGCCATGTTTGGCCCAGGTCAATTCTTAGGAAACATGAAAATCAACCTCAATCAAAATGATGTTTGGTCAAATGACATTAGCGATAAAGCCATCAAAGCACGTCAAGTTGAAGATCAAGCTGAAGCCGCAACTTGGACAACTCGCAAAGCAGAATTACAAGCGTTAATGCAAAATCGTGCGGGCGCAACAGCAGAAGAAAAAGCAGAATATCAAGTAGGTTTAGCGCGTGAAGTGGCTCGTAATGAACGTGCCGCACAAGGTTATGTTGGTGCCTTAACTAAAAATGGTTCTGGCACCTTAACCCTCACCGGTAATAACAGCTTCACTGGTGAAATTACCGTGAATGAAGGTCAGCTTTCAGGGTTAAATCAATCCCTTGGTTCTGCACAACAAGTCATCGTAAAACAAGGTGCAACATTGGAAATGTTACCGAAAGCGGAAGTCACTAAACCAAGTGAGAATGGATTTGTCACCGAAACCTTAACCAGCACCGCGAAAACGGTCACTGCAACAGTGGAAAAAGGTGGTCGTTTCTTACTGAATAATGGTATTGCTAACGTCAATGCAACTTTTGCAGATGGCTCTATTTTAGTACCAAATAAATTTGACGAAGAAATTCTGCCTCAATTACAACAAGATCCACAAAAAGTGGTTTCAGTACAAGGTACTGGCTCATTTGTAGGAGCTGAAAATGCAGTAGTTGAAACACCTCGCACTTATGATTTCCTTACGGTGAAAAATGAAAGTAATGCGAATACATTGAAAGTGACCGTTCAGAAAAAAGCCCTTGCATCTGCAGCAACCACTGAAAATGAAGCGACTATCGCCAACACCTTAGATGCAGCAACAAACAGCCCTGCTTACCAAAACCTTGTTTTGGGAACTGAAGAGAATGCTCGCCAAGCTTTTGCTCGTTTAAGCTATGATGAGGATCTCGCTGCCGAACAACACAATGTGTTAAATGGCTTATTGCTTCGTCAGCAACTTGCCCAACCGGGTACAGTAAGAGCACAACTTAATACCGGCACACAAATTTGGACAAGTGGCACCTTCACCCACTTCAGCACAGATAGCTTAAGCAGCCATGCGTACAATCAACTTGTGGGTATTGATGCGACCATTGATACAAACAAACATTTAGGTGTATTTGTTGGTTCAACACAAAATAGCCACAAAATTGACCGCACTTCGAAAGATCGTGCCGTACATTTAGGCTTAACAGCTGAACATCGTTTCAACGTGTTAACACCGAAAATTGGCTTTATTCAAAGCTGGGGGAAACATGAACAACGTGCTGAATTTGCACAAGGCGTGAAAAGCCATAGCCAAACACAAAATGTCTTTGCTGAACTTGCCTACACAGGCTTAAAAGGCGAACATTTTGCGATTGAACCTTATGCTGGCGTAAGCTATATGCACATCAAAAACAAAGGTGTGACAAAAGACGAAGTGCAGTTAAAAGACAACAATCGTGATTTAATCGTCACCTCTGTAGGTTTACGTCCATCCATTCCATTTGCAATTGGTGGCGTTCAATTAAATCTATTAGGTGATGTGGCTTATCATCGTTTCCATAAAGATAAAGCCGCTGAAGGCAGCTTGGTGCTCAATAACCAAGGCGTAGCGAATCTTTATGGTAAAGAATTGAAAAATGTCGTCACGACAGGTGTGGCATTACAAGCGCAATTTACTCCGGCATTCGGAGTAAAAGTTGGCTATCAAGGTGCTTACAACCACGATACCAAAGCGAATAATGTGAATGCAGAACTACGTTTCTCATTTTAACAATATTCAATAAGGCAAAAGTGCGGTCAGTTTTGACCGCACTTTTTTTGGTTACTTCAAAAATTCCGCATGATACGCAATATGCTCACCAATAAAACTGGCTATAAAGTAATAGCTATGATCGTAGCCTTTGTGGAAACGCACATCGACTGGTTGATTTGCCGCACGACAGGTTTCGATAAAATCTTCGGTGCGTAATTGTGTTGGTAAAAACTCATCTTCTAAGCCCTGATCAATACGCATACCTTGCACTTTATAGCCTTGTTGAATGAGCGAGCTGGCATCATATTTCTGCCATTTTTCACGATCTTCCCCTAAATAAGCAGTAAAGGCTTTTTCTCCCCAAGGCACGAGGCTTGGCGATAAAATAGGCGAAAAGGCAGAAACACTTTGATAACGTTCTTGGTTTCGTAGTGCCAATACCAATGCACCGTGTCCGCCCATTGAATGCCCCATAATGGAACGTTTGCCGTTGGTAGGGAAATTTGCTTCAATCAGACCTGGCAATTCATTCAAAATATAATCATACATTTGATAATTCGTCGCCCAAGGCTGCTCGGTCGCATTAAGATAAAAGCCCGCACCTTGTCCTAAATCGTAAGCTGCATCGTTCGGCACTTGCTCTCCACGAGGGCTGGTATCAGGCGCAACCACAATCACTTGATGTTCTGCTGCATAACGCTGGAAGCCTGATTTAGTGATGAAATTTTGTTCAGTACAAGTTAAGCCTGAAAGCCAATAAATCACACCAAGCGGTCGATTTTCCGGATTATTTGGCAAATAGGCGGCAAATTTCATTTCGCATTGAAGCGTTTGGGCATCATGTGCCCAAACTTGCTGCAAACCGCCAAAAATTTGATGTTGTTCAATCAGTTGCATAGCGTACCTTAGTAATGAATAACCGTGCGGATCGATTTACCTTCGTGCATTAACTCAAAGGCTTCATTGATTTGATCGAGCGTCATTGTATGCGTAACAAACGGTTCTAACTGGATGTCACCTTTCATTGAATCTTCCACCATTTTCGGAAGTTCAGAGCGACCTTTCACGCCACCAAATGCGGTGCCTTTCCAAACACGACCTGTGACCAACTGGAACGGGCGAGTTGAAATTTCTTGTCCTGCACCTGCTACGCCGATGATAATGGATTGACCCCAACCACGGTGTGCACTTTCTAATGCTTGACGCATTACGTTTACGTTGCCGATACATTCAAAGGTATGGTCAATGCCCCATTTATTGATGTCTAACAACACATCTTTGATCGGTTTATCGTAATCGTTCGGATTTAAACAATCCGTTGCACCAAACTGTTTTGCCAACTCGAATTTTGCAGGATTGGTATCAATAGCAATAATACGACCCGCTTTAGCTTGACGTGCACCTTGCACCACAGCTAAACCAATCGCCCCCAAGCCAAACACGGCAACAGAGTCGCCTTCTTGAACTTTTGCTGTGTTATGTACCGCACCAATACCTGTGGTAACGCCACAGCCGAGTAAACATACTTGTTCGTGGTTCGCTTCTGGGTTGATTTTCGCCAGTGACACTTCTGCAACAACTGAGTATTCACTGAAGGTTGAACAGCCCATATAGTGATAGATCGGCTGACCTTGATAAGAAAAACGCGTCGTGCCGTCCGGCATTAAACCTTTACCTTGTGTATCACGCACTGAGACGCATAAGTTGGTTTTACCTGAACGACAAAACTCACATTCGCCACATTCTGCGGTGTAAAGCGGAATAACGTGATCACCTGGTTTTACGCTTAATACACCTTCGCCCACAGCAACGACCACACCGGCAC
>CABSZQ010000097.1 GCA_902482195.1 uncultured Haemophilus sp. | reverse complement strand
GCTCATTAGTTTCATAGAGATAAAAAATGCGGTTATTTCTAACCGCACTTTGATTGATTATTTCGATTTTGAGCCTTCTAACTCTAAAGAAGGTTTTCTATCTGAGTTCACACAAATGATTTGTGCCGCCGCATAGAGCGTTGTGTTAGGTTTTAAGCTAATTGTGTATTTCTCTTGTTTTTTCGGTGCAGCACGCAAACCTTCGCCCCAGAAATCATCATAAAAATCAGTACGAACTTGAGTTAAATGGTAGTTCTTACAGTTTAAGATTTTATATTGGCGAACAGAACGTGCATAACGTCTTTTCTCATTTGGATACACATATAAACCTTTATCCAAATTCACCACCGCATCAAAATGCACTTGGTTTAAATCTTGGTTGTCCACCCAAATTGAATCGGCATCAATGTAGTAATTTTTATCTTTTACTAATCGAACATACCCCACTCTATCTTTTGAAGGGGGCGTTAATGTCACCTCTTCTTGTGTAACTGGCGATTGAACAGCTGAACAGCCTGCTAAAAGGGCTACACCTAAAAACGTTAATGCTAATTTTTTCATTTTTCCTCCTTAAAGCTTTCTAAAGCCTGCTGTTAATCTTTTTATACCTTAGCTTAATATTTTACCGTATGTCCATATCCTTCAAGAATCGTTTTGATATGTTCAAGCGATTCTTTCGTCGGTGGCAAAACATCTGCGAGCTCATACTCAAAGCCAAGGGTTTTCCATTTATGAGCCCCTAATCGATGATAAGGGAGAAGTTCGACTTTTTCAATATTGGTCATACCTTCAATAAACTGTCCGAGCAGATGAACATCATGATCGTTATCGGTATAACCTGGAACCACTACATAACGAATCCAGGTACGCTGATTACGTTTTTGCAGATATTTCGCAAATTCCAGCGTACGTTTGTTTGGCACTCCAATAAGATTTTGGTGCACTTGATCGTTCAGTTCTTTTAAATCAAGCAAAACAAGATCGGTTACATCGATCAGTTCATCAATAATGTGATCATAATGACGTACAAACCCATTAGTATCTAAACAAGTATTAATGCCTTCTGCTTTACAAGCTCGGAACCAATCTCGCACAAATTCTGCTTGAAGAACAGCCTCACCACCAGATGCAGTCACACCACCACCGGTTGCATTCATAAAATGGCGATAACTCACCACTTCTTTCATGAGCTCTTCAACACTGATTTCGCGACCACCTTCAAGATCCCAAGTATCACGGTTGTGGCAATATTTGCAACGCATTAAACAGCCTTGCATAAATAAAATAAAACGAATGCCGGGACCATCCACGGTGCCACAGGATTCAAAGGAGTGAATTCTTCCTAGAACAGACATAAATAAATTTCCAAAAAATAAATCTAGCTAAATTTTACCAAAAATATCATCTATAAAAAATGAGCCTGACTTAAATCAGGCTCATAATTTTTATGTTCCCGCTAAAGTGCGGTTAAATTTTATCGTGTTTTAGAACGATTCTGTGAATGTACGAGTGACGACGTCTTGTTGTTGCTCTTTAGTTAAAGAGTTGAAACGTACTGCGTAACCAGATACACGGATGGTTAATTGCGGATATTTATCCGGATTTTCCATCGCATCTAATAACATTTCACGATTTAATACGTTCACATTTAAGTGTTGACCACCTTCTACTGCTGCTTCGTGGTGGAAGTAACCATCCATTAAGCCCGCAAGGTTGCGACGTTGTGCTTCTGGATCTTTACCTAACGCATTTGGTACGATTGAGAAGGTATAAGAAATACCATCTTTCGCGTAAGCAAATGGAAGTTTAGCAACAGAAGTTAATGACGCTACCGCACCTTTTTGATCACGACCGTGCATTGGGTTCGCACCTGGTCCGAATGGCGCACCTGAGCGACGACCATCTGGGGTGTTACCTGTTTTCTTACCATAAACAACGTTAGAAGTAATGGTTAATACAGATTGTGTAGGCACAGCGTTGCGGTAAGTTTTAAGTTTTTGAATTTTCTTCATGAAACGTTCAACTAAGTCACAAGCGATGTCATCAACACGGTTGTCATTGTTACCATATTGTGGATATTCACCTTCGATTTCGAAGTCGATTGCTACGTTGCTTGCTACAACATTGCCATCTTTATCTTTGATGTCGCCACGAACTGGTTTAACTTTCGCATATTTAATTGCTGAAAGTGAGTCTGCCGCAACAGAAAGACCTGCAATACCACAAGCCATAGTACGGTATACATCACGATCATGTAATGCCATTAATGCTGCTTCATATGAATATTTATCATGCATGTAGTGGATAATGTTTAAGGCAGTCACATATTGTTTTGCCAACCAATCCATAAAGCTGTCCATACGAGTCATGACTGTGTCGAAATCTAACACTTCATCAGTGATTGGTGCAGTTTTCGGACCTACTTGCATACCTAATTTTTCATCGATACCACCGTTGATTGCGTATAACAATGTTTTCGCTAAGTTTGCACGCGCACCGAAGAATTGCATTTGTTTACCAACAACCATTGGTGATACACAACATGCGATTGCGTAGTCATCATTGTTGAAGTCTGGACGCATTAAATCATCGTTTTCGTATTGAACAGATGAGGTATCAATCGATACTTTCGCACAGAAACGTTTGAAGTTTTCAGGTAATTGCTCAGACCAAAGGATAGTCAAGTTTGGTTCTGGAGAAGTACCCATGTTGTAAAGGGTGTGTAAAATACGGAATGTATTTTTGGTTACTAATGTACGGCCATCTAAACCCATACCTGCGATGGTTTCAGTTGCCCACATTGGGTCACCAGAGAATAATTGATCGTATTCAGGTGTACGTAAGAAACGAACCATACGAAGTTTCATGACTAAGTGGTCAACTAATTCTTGCGCTTCAGTTTCAGTAATTTTACCCGCTTTTAAATCACGTTCGATATAGATATCGATAAAGGTTGCAGTACGACCGAATGACATCGCTGCACCATTTTGTGATTTGATTGCTGCTAAGTAAGCAAAGTACATCCATTGAATTGCTTCTTTAGCGTTAGTTGCTGGGTTAGAAATATCGTAACCGTAGCTTGCAGCCATTTGTTTCATTTGGCCTAATGCACGGTGTTGTTCTGCGATTTCTTCACGTAAACGGATAGTTGCTTCAAGATTTACGCCATCTTCTAAGTCTTTTTGTAAAGAAGAGAATTGTGCGTATTTATCTTTCATTAAGAAGTCTACACCGTAAAGTGCTACACGACGGTAGTCACCGATAATACGGCCACGACCGTAAGCATCTGGAAGACCAGTTAATACACCTGATTTACGGCAACGTAAAATATCTGGTGTATAAACATCGAATACGCCTTGGTTATGTGTTTTACGGTATTCAGTGAAGATTTTTTTCACTTCAGGATTTAATTCACGACCGTAAACTTTACATGAACCTTCCACCATTTTAATACCACCAAATGGCATAATGGCACGTTTTAATGGAGCATCAGTTTGAAGACCTACGATTTTCTCCAAGTCTTTATTGATGTAACCTGGAGCGTGAGAAATAATCGTTGAAGGCGTATGCTCGTCAAAGTCTAATGGCGCGTGAGTACGGTTTTCAACTTTGATCCCTTCCATTACAGTTTCCCAAAGTTTTGTTGTCGCTTCGGTTGGACCAGCTAAGAAAGAATCATCACCTTCATACGGGGTGTAGTTCTTTTGAATAAAATCACGCACGTTGACGTTTTCTTGCCAGTCACCGGCAACGAACCCTGTCCACGCAACTTTTTGTGCTTCATTAAGTTCTGACATAGTCATTTCCTTTTTTAATTGATAAAAAATAAGTCTGTTAGTTCGTTAGTACATTAGTGAGCTTTAGTTAAATAACGTTGGAATAAGCCGATACAAACTGCGCCGCCCACAATGTTGCCCAACGTTACGGGAATTAAATTCTTCACAATGAAATGATAAAGATCTAAATCTGCATATTTCATTGGATCCACACCTATTTGTTGCCAAAATTCTGGTGTACTAAAATGTGCTGTAATAATGCCAAGCGGAATCATAAACATATTTGCCACACAGTGTTCAAAACCTGATGCCACAAATAAGCCAATTGGCATAATCATAATAAATGCTTTGTCTGTAACAGTTTTACCGGAATAAGACATCCATACCGCTACACACACCATAATGTTACATAAAATACCAAGGTTAAATGCTTCAAACCAAGTATGATGAATTTTATGGTGAGCGGTTGCCAAAATGGTTAAACCCCATTGACCACTTGCTGCCATGGTTTGTCCCCCAAACCAAATCACCGCAGCAATAAATAAACCGCCTACGAAGTTGCCTAAATATACCACAATCCAATTTCGAATCATTTGTGTTGTGGTTATTTTTCCGCCTACGCGGGCAACTAAGGTTAAAGTAGAAGAGGTGAATAATTCCGATCCTAAAATCACCACCATAATTACGCCTAAAGAGAAGACTAATCCACCAACTAACTTGGTTAATCCCCAAGGCGCGCCAGCGCTCGCTGTTTGAGTTGTCGTATAAAATACAAAGGCTAATGCAATACAAGCCCCAGCACTAATACCAGACATGAATGATAAAAATGGACGTTTTTGCGCTTTATACGCAGCGACGTTTTCAGCATAATCCGTTGCTTCAACTGGTGTGAGAGCAACAGAAGATTGATTTAAATTTTCTGATGCCATATCTTACTCCAAATAATTAATTGATTATTTTTATACTTCAACATAGGTATTTTCATACCTGTCGTCATTCTACTCTCTTAAAAAACCATTGCAAGAAATCCCCGACTTATTTCAAAAAAATTTGATATTTTGCAAGTTTTGGTAAATTTTATCTTCAAATACAAAAAAAGCGAGATATCACTATCCCGCTTTTTATATATAAATAACGCAGATTAAAACGCAATGCGATCGCGATTTTTCTCTAACGTTGCTTTACCAATGCCTTGTACTTCAAGCAATTGTTCTGCCATAGTGAAATTACCGTGCTTTTCACGATACTGCACAATGGCTTCCGCCTTTTTCGCACCAATACCAATTAGCGCTTTTTGAATTTCTGATGCACTGGCGGTATTGATATTTAATTTATCACTCACTGCTTGTTGTGTAGTTTGTGATGCGGTTTGTTGCTGAACTTGCGCTTGAGGTTGAGCCTGTTCAGCCACCTTTTCTTCTGCAAACACTTGCGAGCTCAACATTGTGGTCGCAACAAATAATGAACTAAATAAATGTTTCATCAATTTCATAAAAATGTCCTTTATTAACAAAAAGTACCGTTGATTCATATCAACAGCGACATTTTTAAGAAACACCCAAAACACGCAAGAAATTGACCGCACTTTTGCGATCCTGATCGCAAAAATCACATTTAAGTAAATGAAAAAACGACCTTAGCGCACCACCACTGCCGTGCCACTTGCAATCACCATAAACATGCTTTTCGTGCCCACTGTTGTGTAGTTAACTTCCACGCCAACAATAGCATTAGCACCCAAGGCATACGCTTTTTCTTCTAGTTCTTTCAACGCATCTTGACGCGCACGACTAATACGACGCTCATAAACACTAGAACGCCCACCAATCACATCCGTAATGCCAGCAAAGAAATCACGCATGAAATTGGCACCCGCAATCACCTCACCGAAGACGACTTGTTTATATTCTACGATTTGTTTCCCTTCAATATTAGGCGTAGTGGTAATAATCATTTTGTATCCTTTAATTCTTGTTAAAAATCAACCGCACTTTAGGCAGTTAAT
>CABSZQ010000096.1 GCA_902482195.1 uncultured Haemophilus sp. | reverse complement strand
CGGTTAAGCCTTCATATAAATCGCGCAATAAGTTTTCTTGTTCAGGATAACGCACAAACCAAGGCTCAAAAGAAGGAGAATGAGTAAACGCCCGAGTCAGTAAAGTTCTACTCGGTTTTGAAGTATTTTCTTGTTCAATAGACTGGCTTTGTGTTGGTTGCTCTTCTGATACCGTATTTGTAGATTTCGGGCTATTTAATTTGTCACAACCGCTTAATCCCAAAACGACACCTAAAATGACCGCACTTTTAAGCCAAGTAAGGAAAGCATTATCCATTTTCAACGTCTTCTGTTTTAATCCAAAAGAAAAAGAACCAATATTTTACCGCAATTAAAATCGCAATGATCGTTCGCCCCACAACACTTGGGGTAAAATAAAAGCCAATTAAAAGCATTGTGGTTGAAAAGGTTAGAATAGAAATTTTTGCTTTTTTCGTCAATGCACGACGTTCATTAAAGGATTTTAGGTGCTTTTGATAAAGCTTCGTCCCTAAAAACCATTGTTCTAAACGAGAAGAACCTTTCGCAAAAGAATAAAGTGTAAGCAGTAAAAAAGGTGTTGTCGGAAGAATAGGTAAAAAAATACCAATAACACCTAATATTAAAGAAATGCATCCAAGAGCAACATACATGGCCTTGGTTAAAGAAGTTTTTGGGAAAAACTTAAGTGAAACAACACCTATAACAATCGTAAGAGCAATGATGCCAGAAAAAATGATAATAGAAAAAAAGGAAGCGCCGTTCATCATAAACCCTAAATAAAAGTGATACGCAATTATCACTGATTTTTTAGATTTTTCAACCTTGATATTATAGAATTTGTCGCAATTTACTAAAGAAACAGTTAGCAAAAGGAATATTTATGTCTAATCCATTACTTCATATTGAAGGCTTACCTCCGTTTTCTCAAATCAAACCAGAACATATTCAACCGGCAATCCAAGAACTTATCGAAGAAAATCGTCAAGTCATTGAACAAGTTTTAAAACAACCGCACTTTACTTGGGAAAATTTTATTGAACCGCTTTCTGAAGCAGGCGAACACCTAAGCCGTGCTTGGTCACCCATCTCCCATTTAAATTCAGTTAAAAACAGTCCTAAATTACGTGATGCGTATCAAGCCTGCTTACCACTACTCTCTGAATACAGCACTTGGGTAGGCCAACACAAAGGCTTATACAATGCTTATTTAGCCTTAAAAAATAGTCCTGAATTTGCCACTTATTCAGTGGCGCAAAAGAAAGCCATTGAAAATGCACTGCGTGATTTTGAGCTTTCAGGTATCGGTTTATCTGAAGAAAAACAAAAACGTTATGGTGAGATTGTTGCTCGCTTATCTGAATTAAGCGCACAATTTAGCAATAATGTACTCGATGCCACCATGGGCTGGGAAAAAGTCATTGAAGATGAAAGTGAATTAGCAGGTCTTCCTGAATCTGCATTACTTGCAGCAAAACAATCTGCTGAAAGCAAAGGCTTAAAAGGCTATCGCTTTACGCTAGAAATCCCAAGTTATTTGCCTATCATGACCTATTGTGAAAATGCGGCATTACGCGAAGAAATGTATCGTGCTTATGCGACTCGCGCTTCTGATCAAGGTCCAAACGCAGGCAAATGGGATAACACCGCGATTATTGAAGAAATCATGACGTTACGCGTGGAATTAGCTAAATTGCTAGGTTTCAATACGTACACTGAACGTTCACTTGCCACTAAAATGGCTGAAAATCCACAACAAGTGTTAGACTTCTTAAATAACCTTGCGGATCGTTCAAAAGCACAAGGTGAGAAAGAATTAGCGGAACTCAAAGCTTATTGTGAAAAAGAATTTGGCGTCACTGAACTTGCGCCTTGGGATATCAGTTTCTATTCCGAAAAACAAAAACAACATTTATATGCGATCAATGATGAAGAACTTCGTCCTTATTTCCCTGAAGATCGCGTTATTTCGGGCTTATTTGAATTAATTAAACGCATTTTTAATATTCGTGCAGTTGAACGTTTTGGCGTCGATACGTGGCATAAAGATGTGCGTTTCTTTGATTTAATTGATGAAACCGATGAAGTACGAGGCAGTTTCTATCTCGATCTTTATGCACGCGAAAATAAACGTGGCGGCGCATGGATGGATGATTGCATCGGCAGAAAACGTAATGCTGACGGTTCAATTCAAAAACCTGTTGCCTATTTAACGTGTAACTTCAACGCGCCTATTGGTGATAAACCTGCACTATTCACCCATGATGAAGTCACAACTCTCTTCCATGAATTTGGTCATGGTATTCATCACATGCTCACCAAAGTTGATGTACCAGATGTTGCGGGTATCAATGGTGTACCTTGGGATGCGGTAGAGCTTCCAAGTCAATTTATGGAAAACTGGTGTTGGGAAAAAGAAGCCCTTGATTTTATTTCTGGTCACTTTGAAACGCACGAACCATTGCCAGAAGAAAAATTAAATCAACTTCTCAAAGCGAAAAACTATCAAGCAGCAATGTTTGTGCTACGTCAGCTTGAATTTAGCTTGTTTGATTTTACCCTTCATCATACTTTTGAACCAGGCAAATCTAATCAAGTGCTTGATACCTTAAAAGCGGTGAAAGATAAAGTTGCCGTGATTAAAGGTGTTGAATGGGCAAGAACACCACATAGCTTTAGCCATATCTTTGCAGGCGGTTATGCAGCCGGTTATTACAGCTATTTATGGGCTGAAGTACTATCTGCAGATGCTTTCTCTCGCTTTGAAGAAGAAGGAATTTTCAATCCAGTTACGGGTAAATCTTTCTTGGATGAAATTCTCACTCGTGGTGGATCTGAAGAACCAATGGTCTTATTCAAACGCTTCCGTGGACGTGAACCTCAATTAGACGCATTGCTTCGTCATAAAGGCATTGCAAACTAATGGACTAAAAAAGAGCGGTCAAATTTTTGACCGTTTTTTATTTTTCTAATATGCAGAAAATAAAAAAGCCCTCGGTAATCCGAAGGCTTTTATTTTTACTATCGTAATAAAAATTAGCGACGTAAACCTAAACGAGCGATAGTGCTTTGGTATAAAGCAAGATCAGTACGTTTTAAGTAGTCTAAAAGTTTACGACGACGAGAAACCATACGTAATAAACCACGACGACCATGGTGGTCTTTTTTGTGCTCAGCAAAGTGAGCTTGTAAGTGGTTGATTTGTGCAGATTTGAACTTCAGAAGAACCAGTATCTTTCGCATCGCGACCAAATTCAGCAACGATTGCTGCTTTTTTTTCAGTACTTAGAGACATTTTTTACTCCTAAAAGGTAGTGTTATTAATACATCATTCGCCGATCTCTAACTCAGCGATGACAAGGAGCCTGAATTTTAACGATTGAGCAGGATAAAGGCAAGCTTTATTCTACTCATTCCTTAATAAATTAATCTTTCAGCGCTTTGATTTTCTCAATCACGTTTGTGGTTGAACAGCCATTTTCGAAATTCAATACACGAACGTCACCACCATTCGCCCACACTTCTTTGCTGCCTGCAATCTCTTCAGGTTTATAATCGCCACCTTTTACTAATAAATCCGGTAAAATCTCACCGATTAAACGTTGTGGCGTATCTTCATCAAAAGAGACCACCCAATCCACTGACGCTAAACCAGCTAATACTGCCATACGTGCATTCAGATTGTTAATTGGACGACTTTCACCTTTTAAGCGTTTGACTGAATCATCCGTATTCACGGCAACAATTAAACGATCGCCAAGTTTGCGAGCATTTTCTAAATAAGACACATGGCCAGGGTGAAGAATATCGAAACAACCGTTTGTCATCACAATTTTCTCACCACGTGCTTTAGCATGATCTACGGCAATTTTTAATTGGCTTTCTGACATAATACCGAAACCCGTTTCAGAACGGCCATGGATTGCATTCTCTAACTCCACAGTAGAAACGGTTGATGTACCCAATTTACCGACCACAATACCTGCTGCCACATTGGCTAAATAGCAAGATTCTTCAAAAGAACGACCATCTGCAAGTGCAGTAGCTAAGACACTGATTACCGTATCACCTGCCCCCGTTACATCAAACACTTCTTTGGCAACGGTTGGCAAATGGAAAGGCTCTTGATTTGGACGAAGTAATGTCATGCCTTTTTCAGAACGAGTCACTAAAAGTGCGGTCAATTCAATGTCTGAAATTAATTTTAGGCCCTTTTCAATGATCTCTTCTTCAGAAACACATTTACCCACTACGGCTTCAAACTCAGACATATTTGGCGTCAGTAAAGTCGCACCACGATAACGCTCAAAATCTGTGCCTTTTGGATCGATCAAGACTGGTACGTTTGCTTTGCGTGCAATTTGAATCATTTTTTGCACATCTTTTAACGTGCCTTTACCATAATCAGAAAGCACTAACGCACCAAAGTTTTTCACTTCCGCTTCTAATTTCGCAAGCAACTCATGACATTCAACATTTTGAAAATCTTCTTCAAAATCCAAACGAAGTAATTGTTGGTGACGAGACAAAATACGTAATTTCGTAATGGTTGGGTGAGTATCCAATGCCACAAAATTACAGTCAATTTTTTGATGTTGTAATAAATTGGTTAAGGCTGTGCCTGTTTCATCTTGACCAATTAAACCTAAAATTTGCACAGGGACATTAAGAGAAGCAATATTCATTGCCACGTTTGCTGCACCACCTGCACGCTCTTCATTATCTTGTACACGAACCACAGGAACCGGTGCTTCCGGTGAAATACGATTAGTTGCACCAAACCAGTAACGGTCAAGCATGACATCGCCTAACACTAATACTTTTGCTTGATTAAAATTGGCAGAATATTGAGCCATTTTGAAATCTCTCTGTTGGAATAATAAAAATTTGGCGCAATTTTACCACAACTCAAATTTGCGATAAACTACACGCCGAACTAACCAGAAAAGAATTATGAAAAACGAAAAACTCCCTCAATTTCAACCGCACTTTCTAGCCCCAAAATACTGGGGATTTTGGCTTGGTGTGGCGATTTGGCGAAGCCTTTTGTTACTTCCCTATCCAATTCTACGTCATATCGGCAATGGCTTAGGCTGGCTTTTCTCAAAATTAAAAGTGGGAAAACGTCGTGCGGCAATTGCCCGTCGAAATCTTGAGCTCTGCTTCCCTGAAATGCCCGTTCAAGAACGTGAAGGCGTTTTGCAAGAAAACTTACGTGCCGTTGGGATGGCGATTATTGAAACCGGCATGGCGTGGTTTTGGTCTGATGCGCGCATTAAAAAATGGTCAAAAATTGAAGGCTTAAATTATTTAAAAGAAAATGCTCAAGACGGCATTATCTTTGTGGGTGTTCATTTCCTCACCCTTGAGTTAGGCGCCCGTATTGTGGGCTTACATCATCCTGGAATAGGTGTTTATCGTCCAAATGACAATCCTGTACTGGACTGGTTACAAATTAAAGGTCGCTTACGTTCAAATAAAGATATGCTGAACCGAAAAGATCTACGTGGAATGTTCAAAGCTTTACGCAAAGGTGAAACCATTTGGTATGCCCCGGATCATGACTACGGCAGAAAAAATGCCGTATTTGTACCTTTCTTTGCTGTACAAGAAGCGGCAACTACTACAGGGAGTTATTATCTACTAAAATCCGCACCAAATTGTAAAGTCGTGCCTTTTGCCCCATTACGTAATAAAGACGGTTCAGGCTATACAGTCAGTATTTCGCCACCAGTGGATTTTTCAGATCTTTCAGATGAAACTGCAATTGCTACACGAATGAATAAAGTCGTAGAAAAAGAAATCTTAAAAGGTGTGGAGCAATACATGTGGTTACACCGCCGATTTAAAACACGTCCAA
>CABSZQ010000095.1 GCA_902482195.1 uncultured Haemophilus sp. | reverse complement strand
TTCTCCGCTTCACTTTCAATAAGCGTTAATTGTTTTTCTACATAAGAACGACGTTGACGACTGGTTGAAAGTTGTTGATATAACTCATCACGGCGATTTCTTGCACGTTCCTCTGCCCCTTCATCAGCACGCACGCCCAATTCACCAATCTCAGCAATTAATTCTTTTAACAATTGATTTTTACTGTCATAAGAACTTTGCAATTGGATAAATACTTGGTTGTATTGTGCAAATTGGCTTTGTTTTTGACGTAATTGTTCACGTTGAGCATCACGTTGCGCCTGCAATTGCTCCAAACGTTGACGAAGTTGCTCATTAAGCTCTGAGGTTTCCGCTTGCCCTGCATCTTCATAACTAAAGTGATTTTTGCGTTGCACCACATCCGCTAAAGCAAATACACGTTGCTGTACTTGTTTTTGACGTTCAACCGCTTGGGTTAAATCAGCTTTTAAGCGTTCATAGTTTTCTGGATCACTTTGTAAGGTATTGGCAATCGGCTCTAATTGTGACAACGCAACGCCATGTTGACGAATAAAGCTTTCATCTTGCTCTGCGATGTCTAATTGTTCACGGCATTCTTCAATGCGATCAAGTAATTCATCATCAGCGAGCAAGTTAAGCTGTGGAATTAACTTATTCAACAATTGCATTTTTTCTTTGGCAT
Source organism: uncultured Haemophilus sp. (assembly GCA_902482195.1). Lineage (GTDB taxonomy): Bacteria > Pseudomonadota > Gammaproteobacteria > Enterobacterales > Pasteurellaceae > Haemophilus_D. The sequence continues at coordinate 5,186 of CABSZQ010000095.1, read as the reverse complement.
TATCCAATTTAATGCGAATTTGTTGTTCTGTGCTTGAGAATTGATTGAGCTCGCGATCAATTTCATTGCGTTCTTGATTGATTTCCGCCATCACCTCTTCAGGGTTTGGTTGGAACGCAAGGGCTAGATGTAAGCCAACAAATTGACTAAAGTGTTCGTGTAAACGTTGACATTTTTGTACATCAAAGGCGATCTGTGCGTATTCTTCCGCAATCTCATCACGTTTAGCTTGTAATTCTTCTAAATGTTTTTCACGTGCAGCACGGCCGAATAATGGAATTTGCGGGAATTTTGAATAACGCAATTCACGATCAGACACTTGCACCACAACGCCCATTTCAAGTTCTTGGGCTGAAAGTACGCTGTCATCAAAGGCATTTGGATCACCTTCGATTAAATATAAATCGTCTGGACAATCTTCTAAATTGGCTAATTGTTCGCGTATCGTGTTGAGATCACGCACAACAATAGCATGACGAGCTGGACCATAAAGTGCCGAGAAATAAGGTGCATCTTCAATTGGTACATCATCATATAATTCAGAAAGCAATACACCACCAAAACGTTCTGCAAGCACATTCAAGCGAGCATCTTCAGAACCATCTGGTTGGCTTAAACGAGAAATTTGCTCATCTAATTGTTGACGTTGTTTTTCTAAATTGTCACGTTGAATAGTCAGTTCACGTTCTTTCACCAATTGTGATTGCATAAAATGCATTACATCTTGGCTATGCTCGAAAGTTTCACCACTTTGCTCTTGTAAACGTTCTAAAGCTGCTTGAGCAGTTAACCAAGCCGGTGCTTTACGGGCATTTTCTTCGTAAAGTGCTGTTAGATTTTCACGCTTTTGACGCAAGGTTGAACGGTTTTCTACTTGTTCAGCAAGTTCTCCATTTAAACTTTCAATGAGTTCTTCTTGTTCCGCATGGTATGCTTCGAGTTCATCAGCGGTTTCTAAAGATAAATCAGCTCGTTGATTAAAATCAGCTAATAATTTAACCGCACTTTGTTGTTGAGCATAGCGCTGCTCTAACTCATGTAATTTTGCGCGTAATTGAGGAGTTTGTTGTGCTTGAATTTTTTGTGTTGGATATTCACGCAATAATTCTTTGGCACTTTCCCAAGCACTTGAACGTGGCATATCACCAGCAATTTTACATACCAACTGATAGGCTTTATCAAATTGTGATTTAGCCGCTTCAGAAATAGACATCTTATGTTCTAACTCAAGCACTTGCTCGGTAAGGCTTTCAGCATGGGCAGCAAATTCCGCTTGGTAATCTTCTGCATTTTTCACGCTCAAATCCGCTAACCCACATAATGTTTTCGCTTTTTCAAGCGCGGCAATCGCTTGTTGATATTGTAATGCACGGGTTTGTTGTGCATCTAATGCTTGTTGATAGTCTGCAAGTTGCGCACGTACTTGGTCAATTTCAAGTTCCGTTTGCTCAAATTGTGCTTGGCTTTCTTCAAGCTGTTCGGTTGCGGTTTCCACAACCATTTTTTGTTCTTCTAATTTTTCTGTAAGCTCAGCCACATCTTCTTGATAACGCGATACTTTTTCTTGATGACGTAATGCATTTAATACCAAGTTTAAGTGGTCTGCCGCACTTTGGTGATCTACTTCTAAAGTACGTTCATTTTCTGCCAATTCTGCAGCTTCACGGCTTAAATCAATTAAGCGATGTTGTGATAACTCTTGCTCAGCTTTTGCTTTATACCAATCACGGCGGAAACCTAAAGCCGCTTCGATATTACCGCGGCGTTCATTGGCATTACGCATATAATCTGATGCCACATAATTAGTGGTTTCGGTGATTAAATGTTTGAATAAATCACGGTCAGATTGGGTGACTTTAATTGCTTCAAGGGTCATACGGTTTTCACGTAACGCACTTTCCATATCTTGGAAGGCTTTACGCACACCAAGATTTTCTGGCAATAAGTAATCACGTAAAGAACGGGTAATAGCGCTGGAAATACCACCGTATAAAGAAGCTTCGATTAGTTTATAGAATTTGCTACGGTCTGAGGCACTACGTAAGCGTTTTGGAATAATACCTAAATCAAACATCATACCGTGATAATCGGTGATGGAATGATATTGCTTAAATTGCGCACCAAGATTTTCAATTTTGTCTTTTAATTCATTTAAATTAAGTACACGCGCCTGACGTTCACCGACTGTTTCGGTGAAAAGTGCGGTCGGATTTAAGGACAATTCTACACCTTGAATTGAGAATGTTTTTAAATCTACTTTCTTATCACGACCCGCAATTTGTTGTAGACGCACCCCCACGAGAATTCGTTGATGGCGAGAATTAATGGTATCCAATACTGCATAACACACACCTGGACGTAATTTACCGTGTAAACCTTTATCACGAGAACCGCCTGTCGAACCGGCTTCTGTGGTATTACGGAAATGCAATAAGGTTAAGTCTGGAATTAACGCTGTGACAAAACCCGCCATGGTTGTGGATTTACCGGCACCATTACCACCGGAAAGTGTGGTCACCAATTCATCCAAATCAAAGGTACGGGCAAAGAAACCATTCCAGTTAATTAAGGTTAGTGAACGGAATTTACCACGTTCTACCCCATTATGTTGGTTTAATACAGGAGCAATAAATTCTTCTTCAACCTGTTCAGTTGATTGCTCAGGTTCGTCTTGATAGATTTCGTTTTCAAGTTCTAATACATCAGACATTATTCTTGTTCTCCTGCATCATCAAATTCTTCATCAATTTCGACCGCACTTTCTTCATCATCGAGGTCATCAGCATGACTTGCCGCTTTTGCTTGTTTTTCCAATTCGAGAGATTGCGGTGTGGCTGCTTCCCCATCACGAATTAAACGAGCTTGTGCTTCTAACGGGTCATCACCAGAACGGACTTCAGCCCCAAAACGGAAAACTGATTCTGAAATAGTAAATTTACCGCTATGTTGTTCACCCACGGTATGAATCATACCTAAACGGCGTAAACGACCGATCGCCGCGCGTACTTTTTCAGATAATTTTTGCTTATCTAAATCCGAACCACTAGAGCGTTGATTGACGGCTTTCAATAATTTGCCCTCGTCTGCTAAATTCAGTAATTCATCATAGACTTCTTGCGTACTGAAGATACCTTGCTGCGCCAAACGTTCTGGACTTAGATACAAATAACAAAGCACTTTCCCAACCAACATTTCTAATTCGGAAAGCACTGAACGGGCAATTAACGTCGTCGCTTTCGGACGTAAATAGAAAAAGCCTTCCGGCGCACGAATCAGTTCAACGTTGTAACGGCGATAAAAACCATCCAACTCATTTTGGAAATCCATTAAAAAAGCATGATTATCTAATTGATCTGTGCTGATATGGCGACCTGAACGCAACAAGCTGTCCACTGCCGGGAAAATAGGATTTGCAATGGCATTTGCCAATTTTGGGGAAATTACATCTTGAATATCTGTCATGGTTAATTTCTCATTTTATGAATTCGTTTTTGAGTAAGCCGCAGAATTAATATTTATCAATCACATGCGCTTGCACTTCTGCGCCGTAATCGTTAATTTCCTGCCATTGTGGATAAATACCGGCTAAATCATCATTTGCCATACCTAAACGCACTGCTTGATCCACTATAATACGCGCCACATCGAAATGACGGGAAAGCGGATAAGCTTCTAATTGTTCTTTTAAGACTAAACTTAAATCAATTGGACGATTATTTTCACGGTATTGAATGAGTAAGTTTTGCATATGCTCTACGATTTGATCATGTAAATCAGCCAAAGACTCATATTGCAACTCTTCAGGTAATTCACCCAATGCATCATCTTCACGTAATACCATTTCTTCATCACGTAGATCTACTAAACGTTCTGCTTGAGCAGTCCACAAGAACCAAGGATGATCGAAATAACTGTGGATAGAGTTACGTAAACGTTGTGAGAATACGCGGTTTTTATCCATATCAATGGCGGTACGGATAAATTTATGCACGTGACGGTCATAGCCAATCCATAAATCGATGGCTTGTTGCCCCCAGCTAATAATGCGGTCTAGCTTGGATTGCAAATCAGTAATTAATTGTTCAATAAAGTAGAGCTCATCATGGCCTATCACACAATCTTGAATACGTAATAATTGTGCCTGTAACTTATCACCTGCTGCATTTAAGGTGTCTTGTAACTCACGTAAATTGCCTGAAGTTTCATCTAATAAACGTTCACAACTAGAAATTGCTGCCTGCCAATCTTTGGTAAGTAAATTCGCAATTTCTTCTTTAATGCTTTGCTGATTTTCATCCATCACACGTTGTGATAAATCAATACTATCGAAAATCTCTGCTACTGAATATTTTAACGGAGCGAAAACATTACGGCGCCAAAAGTGCTCATTCTCCCCTTTTGCAGTCCCTTCTTCTGCAGCATCGGATGCACGCTGAATTTCATCAGCCACAATAGACAGCTGTACAGAAAGACGCAACGCAGAAAATTCACGCTGACGAATATAATAATCTGATACGCCAACACCTAATGGGGTGAGACGATAAATGGAAAGGCCTTCAGTAAATTCACTGCTGAAACGGTTAAGAAAACGCTGTTTCACCAATTCATTGATAGCATTATTGGCACGGGTGGCAATCGCATCCGTTGATTGGTCAAAAGCATTGGCTGTATGGCGGAAAATATCCACTAAATCAGCTTCTAGCATTTCACCGTCCAAACGTTCGTTGTTATAGATGGCGATTGCCAGCAAAAACACCAAGCGCTCTGTCGGCAGATTTAACGAAAATTCCCGCTCTTTCGCCCATGAGACGAGTTCAGGAATAGTTTGTGAGGTTTCGATCATTCGGTTACAAAAGCTTAAAATTGAACAAAAAATTTCTGAGATTATACAGGATTTTTTATCGTTCTTGAAATCTTCTTGCAAATTGACCGCACTTTTTGAATTTAAAATATCCTTAACTTAAATAAGGAAATATATTTTCTAATGTTCGAACAACATTCAAACAAAATTTACAATTCTTTACAAAATTACCATACTCATTTACTTTTCTATACAAAAAACGCCATCTATAATCCCAGCGTATAGATACGCAATCGTTTTCTTAGTGAAAGATATTTTAATTATCCTGTTTTAAAAAACATTATAAATCAAATGATTGAATCTATGAACGATTCGTATTCTATAT
>CABSZQ010000094.1 GCA_902482195.1 uncultured Haemophilus sp. | reverse complement strand
CTTACCAATAAGCTATTCTCTTGATTTAACTGCAATTCTTGCACGCAAATGGCTGGATTAAGTTGATAGACTTGATAGACACCGACATTAATCAGTTCATTAAACATAATCTCATCAATTGCTTTGATATCCTCTACGGCGAGTTTTTCAAATAGATTAATAAGGTATTTCGCAGCCCCGTTCGAAATAATGTAACCAGCAGTGCCAAAATGCTTTGATTTTAAAATATCAATGTTTCTTTTTTGGAAAGGTAAAATTTGTTGCTGTTTTTCCAGCTGAACAGGCATTAAAAATGTTTCTAAACGCAAAACAAAAATCTCTTGAAAATTGAACCGCACTTTTAGCCATTCATCATTCGCAAGAAATTGTTCGGCATGCTCACCAAGCAGAATATCATCCTCAAAAATAGAAATATAATCTAAATTATCGTCAACACACTTTTTCCATAGCATGAAGTGGCTCATCAAACATCCCTTCTCACCTGCCGTGAGCTTTGATGTAGCTTCAACATTTGGAAGATAACGCTGTAAATGAGCGTCAAGTCGATCAGAAGGTGTGAATGCACCAAAAAATTCAAAGGGAATTTGTTTCTGACCGAATTGATCGATAATGTGATTTCGGCGTTTATCCGCCGTTGAAATACTAATCACTGCATTTTTATGTTTAATAGAATACATAGAAAAACATCATATCTGCCTTAAATTGCAGGCTATCTTACTATTTTAAGATCGTGAAATGAATAGTATCCTCACAAAAAATCTGTGCTAGAATTTATGACAAATCTTTAGCATAAAGACTGCCAGAACCTAATAACCATAACCGGAGCATTATAGAAAAAATGACAACCTATTTTGTCGGTGATTTGCAAGGCTGTTATGATGAATTACAGCTTTTATTAGAACGTGTAGATTTCAATCCTGCGCAAGATAAACTTTATCTTGTGGGGGATCTTGTGGCGCGTGGGGATAAATCACTTGAATGTCTTCGTTTTGTAAAATCACTTGGCGATTCGGCACAAACCGTGCTAGGCAATCATGATTTACACTTAATTGCGACCGCACTGGGTATTAAAAAAGTGAAACCGCGTGATCGTGTCGATGCCATTTTTAATGCACCCGATTTTGATGAGCTGATTCATTGGTTACGCCATCAGCCACTACTTGTGCATAATGAAGAATTAAACTTCCTGATGGCACACGCAGGTATTTCGCCTGATTGGGATTTGGAAACTGCGAAATCTTGTGCAGCTGAAGTTGAACAGATTTTACAGCACGGCGATTTTCATTATCTCATTGAAAATATGTATTCCGAACAGCCTGATCGCTGGTCTCGAGATTTGCAAGGCTTAGATCGCCACCGTTACATTATTAATGCTTTCACTCGAATGCGTTTTTGCTATTTGGATCATCGCTTTGATTTTGCCTGTAAATCCCCTTTAAAAGATGCACCAGCGGAGCTCACGCCTTGGTTTAATTTAGATAATCCACTTTATAAACAAATTCCCATTGTATTTGGGCATTGGGCTAGTTTAGTCGATGAGCCAACTCCAAGAGGTATTTATGCCTTGGATACAGGATGTGTGTGGAATAATCGAATGACCCTGTTGCGTTGGGAAGACAAACAGTTCTTCACGCAAAGTGCGGTCAAAAATTACAGTGATTTTTAAGGAAACGCCATGCTCTCGCTTACGGCTGAATCTTGTGAACTGTTCAATATTCCTTTCTATCAATTCGCTCAAATGAAGAAATTCTGTCCGGAAGATATTCCGGCGATTAAAGCGGATTACAAATTACACTGGGATAACTGGAAAGCGATTATCCAAGAAGTGGCAAAGCAACTAGGCATGCCTTTTGCGAAACCGCATATTGAAAGCTGGACCAATGGCTGGCAGGTACGCGCGCATTTCTTCGCTTATTTTAAATACGAGTTCAACCAAAATTCTGCAGCAATCTTTTCTGTGCTATTAAATCGTCGCCGACTAAGAGTGTGTTTAGATTGGCATTGCTATCGTGCAGATCGCTCACAAATTAATGTGCAACAATATAATCAGTGGCTTGATCAATTTGATTTCAAACAATTTGCTGATTTTGATATTTGGCGAGAAGATGAAAGCGAATATGATGATTTTCGCCAAGTGAAGGACATTTCTGAAAAAGATCTCCTCTTACGTTCAGATGAAGATTTTTGGTGCATTGGAAAAAGCATTGAAAAAGCTGAACTTCATCAAATCGATCCTGTTTCATTTATCACCCAAACCATTAAACAGTTACAACCGCTTTACGATCGCTGCCATCAATAAAGTGCGATCATTTCCATTAAATTTTTTCGTCTTTTTATTTGTTATGCTATCATTACATTAGTTTAACATTTTTAACAATTTTGCTTTTAGGAGTACTTTATGAAAAACGTCGTGATCGTTGGCGGTGGCGCCGGCGGCATAGAGTTAGCGACATTTTTAGGCGACAAATTAGGTCGTAAAAAACAGGCTAAAGTGACGCTTGTGGATCGCAATGCGACCCACTTGTGGAAACCCTTATTACACGAAATCGCTACTGGTGTGATGGATGATGGCACGGATTCTCTTAGCTATCGTGCACACGGGAAAAACCATCATTTTAGCTTTGAACAAGGTTCGATCACGCGCATCAATCGTGAACAGAAATATGTTGAACTTGCCCCCGTTTATGGGCAAGAAGGCGATATGCTCGTGGTTGCACGTCGTATTCCTTATGATTACTTAGTGATTGCGATCGGTAGTAAATCGAATGATTTCAATACAAAAGGCGTGGCTGATAACTGTATTTTCTTAGACAGCTCAGATCAAGCACTTCGCTTCCAACAAAGAATGTTGGAATTATTCCTTAAATTCTCAGAAAACCGTGTATTAGACGATATTGGTGAAGAAGAATTTAAACAGAAATTAGTGGATGAGAGCAAAGTCAATATTGCCATTGTTGGCGGTGGTGCAACTGGCGTGGAATTAACCGCGGAGCTTTATCATGCCACTGAAGACCTATCTTCTTACGGTTACGGTAAAATTGATAATTCTTGCTTGCAAGTCACCTTAGTTGAAGCGGGTCCTCGCTTATTACCTGCTCTACCTGAAAATTTATCTGCAGCGGTATTAGATGAATTGCAAGAAATGGGGGCAAACGTGAAATTAAATACGATGATCACGGAAGCCCAACCAAATACACTTATCACCAAAGATGGTGAAGAAATCAAAGCTGATCTGATTGTGTGGGCGGCGGGTGTTCGTACCTCAACGGTGACACAGCAATTTGATGGATTAGAGCTTAACCGCATCAATCAATTAGTGGTAAAAGATACCCTTCAAACTACGGTGGATGACAGTATTTTCGCGATTGGTGACTGTGCAGCATTAATGCAACCAAACGGTAAATTAGTTCCGCCAAGAGCGCAAGCTGCACATCAAATGGCAAAAGCTTGTGCGAAAAATATCTTTGCACTTTTTGAGCAAAAACCATTAAAAGCCTTCAAGTACAACGATAAGGGAACCTTGGTTTCTCTTTCAAGCTTTACCGCATTGGGCAGCATTTCAAATAAATTTGGGAAAAACCCACTAACTGTTCAAGGTAAATTTGCACAGTTTGCGTATGTGTCTTTATATCGTATGCACCAACATGCTTTGCATGGATGTATTAAGATTGGCTTGATTATTTTAGTGGATAAACTTAACCACTATTTAAAACCAAGATTGAAATTACATTAATACAAAAAGTGCGGTCAATTTAACCGCACTTTTTTATTTCTTAAACGAGTTGATTGTTATGCTCATAAGCATAAAGTGTATTAAACATCAGCATGGCAACTGTCATTGGCCCTACTCCACCCGGTACTGGCGTAATATAAGCCGCTTTTTGTATCGCCACATCATATTCCACATCACCCACTAATTTGCCATTGATACGGTTAATTCCCACATCAATGACCGTTGCCCCTTCTTTAATCCAATCACCTGGAATAAAACGAGGTTTACCCACAGCCACCACTAAAACATCTGCCTGACGAATATGATGCTCTAAATCTTTCGTGAAACGGTGTGTCACTGTGACAGTAGCGCCTGCCAATAATAATTCAAGCGACATTGGACGCCCTACAATATTTGATGCACCAACGATCACGGCATGTTTACCGTGTAAATCAATACCTGTAGTTTCTAATAATTTCATCACACCATAAGGGGTGCAAGCGCGTAAAGTTGGGATACGTTGGCATAAACGCCCCACATTATAAGGGTGGAAACCATCCACATCTTTTTCAGGGCTAATACGCTCAATCACTGATGTGCTATTAATTTGTTCAGGCAATGGAAGCTGGACTAGAATGCCATCAATGGTTTCATCGGCATTTAATTGGTCAATCAGTTGTAGTAGTTCCGCCTCTGTCGTGGTTTCAGGTAAATCATAGGATTTCGAGACCATTCCGATCTCTTCGCAACTTTTACGTTTACTGCCCACATAGACTTGAGAAGCTGGATCTGCCCCCACTAAAATTACTGCAAGTCCTGGCGCACGTTTACCTTGAGCACGATAATGTTCAATTTTACTGGCAACATCAGATTTGATTTTTTTTGATAGTTCAGTACCTGAAATAATTTGGGCGGTCATGCATTTTTCCTCAAGGTGGCATTAAGTAAACGTTTGCTATTTTAACTGACAACGCCTTATTTTACAAAGACAACAAAAGAGCGGTTAAAAAAACTGGAATAATTTTGAGCAGTTGAAAGAGGAATCTAAAAAATTAATTGACTGAAAAGAAAAGCTCACTATAATTGAGCCCATCGTCGGCGAGTAGCGCAGCTTGGTAGCGCAACTGGTTTGGGACCAGTGGGTCGTAGGTTCAAATCCTATCTCGCCGACCACTTCTTTTATATTTCCCTCGAAATTCCATACAAAAGATGTAACCCTTAAAATGCGCCCTTAGCTCAGCTGGATAGAGCAACGCCCTTCTAAGGCGTGGGTCAAAGGTTCGAATCCTTTAGGGCGTGCCATAACTGATCTCAATCTGCCATTATTTTTCTAACTTGCTTTTTTAAGCTAAAGTAATAGGTTTAACACTTAGTTTAGGCAGACAAAAATAGCGTAAATTCTAGATCTCAAAATAAATTAGTTTAAAAGATGATTTTAAATTCAGAAAAGACAATATTTGAATGGCGGTGAGAGGGGGATTCGAACCCCCGATGCACTTTCGCACATACACGCTTTCCAGGCGTGCTCCTTCAACCACTCGGACATCTCACCGTTTTGAAGTGCGTGAAATATAAAGATTTATCTAAGATTAGTCAAGTTTTTTGAGCTAGAACATAAAAAATCCAGTTCCTTTTAGCTAAAATATAAACTTATTCCTTTTTATTGTCGTATTTTTATGCAAATCAAATTACTCTTTTCTAAAAATGTGTTTTTGGCCGTAAAACCATTTAGCGCATTGAAAGAATCTTTCCGTGAAGGTTACGGAAAACAAAAATTGATTAAAGATATTATCGCGGGTCTCACCGTGGGCGTCATTGCGATTCCCCTCTCCATGGCCTTGGCAATCGCCAGCGGTGTTCCACCACAACATGGCCTTTATACGGCTATCGTAGCGGGTATTGTGATTGCATTAACTGGTGGATCGCGTTTCAATATTTCAGGTCCAACTGCAGCATTTGTCGTCATTTTATATCCCATCACACAACAATTTGGGCTTAGCGGATTACTCATGGCAACGCTGCTTTCGGGAATTATTTTAGTCATCATGGCCCTATCGCGATTAGGTCGATTAATTGAGTACATCCCTCTTCCTGTTACTCTTGGCTTTACCTGCGGGATTGGCATTACCATCGGTACATTAC
>CABSZQ010000093.1 GCA_902482195.1 uncultured Haemophilus sp. | reverse complement strand
CTACAAGCGCCATCAATGCCATAGGTAAACGTAAATTATGCACAATATTGTCTGTCATTTTATCCACTTCACCGATACCGAATAACGCATTCACGACTTCCGATACCGATAGCATCGCGGGGCCGGTCATCACATCAAGGATAAGACTGACCACGCCAATCACAAGAAAAGATAAAATAACAAACCAGCGTTTGCGTTCAAGCTTACGCTGGTTAGCCACAATATCTGCTACAACAGAATTGTTTTTCATTGATTAGTATTTTCCTTATTTAGTTTCAGGGAAAAGATAAATCGTACCTTCCGGAGTAACCGGTAAGTAGTTTTTATAGAAATTTAAGTAAGTTTGTTGCGGATCTAAATCTTTAAACAGATCAGGATACGCCGCTTTAGCCACAAACTGAACAGATGCGCTGTCTGATAAAGTACGAGAGTTCGCATGATATGCTGCGTAAACACGGTTATTTTTCACTGCCGGTAATTCAGCCCAGCCTGCACGTTGTTTGAATCCATTTAAACGACGTTCCGCTTCTGCTTTTTCAATACCAAAGCCCATTACCATGCCTTCTTGATTTTTCTTCAATTCAGTTTCACGGCCGGTAATAATAATCGCATCCGGTTTCGCGGCTAATACTTTTTCAGCAGCTAATGTACCCCATTTACCGATTTCTGCAGGTGCAATGTTTTCTGCGCCTACAAGGCTAATCATAGAGCCCCACATGCTTGAGAAGAATGTCAGCCCTTGTTCAGCAGGACCACCACGACCAAACTCCACGTACACTTTCGGTTGTTTTGCTAATTTTGCATTTTTAACCGTCGTTTGAATATGCTCTACAATGTCTTTGTATTCTTTCGCAATTTTTGCTGCGCGATCTTTCTGCCCCGTCAATTGACCAATAATTTCTGTTGATTTGATGTGTTTATCTAAGGTTTGAGCGTTGTAATCTAATACCACAATTGGAATACCCGCTTCATTGATAGCATCTAAATCAGATCCTAGCATTTCGTACTGCCAATCAGCTAAGACTAAAAGATCCGGTTTTAATGAAAGCACTTTTTCCACAGAGAACGTGCCTTCTTCTACTTCACCTACATCATCTAATTGATTCAATTTTGGCACCGCTTTGCTGAATAACTCCCAGCTTGCTGGTGCCCAAGAAGACCATACTTTCTTAGAAAAACCGACAACGTTATCTAACGCTTTGTCACCACCGACTGCCATATAATCTTGGTAATAGAAACCAAGTACCACGCGTTTTGCCGGTAAATCAACGGTGACTTCACGATCAAGTATATCTTTTACTTTCACGGGGTCAGCATTGGCAAAACCTGCAGTTAAACCAAGAATGGTCGCAATCGCTAAAGTTGAAAAACGTTTTTTCATAAGAAAAATCTCCTGAGTAAAATTAAAAATAAATGATAATAATTATCGGTGCGAATAATACCGAAAACGATTGCTAAATTCAACTCAGGCGATTACTTATTCTTCGTAAGCTTCGTCAGTTAATGTTTTTAAGAATGCTTCTAATGCGTTAATCTCTTCATCTGTAAGCGGTTTTGCTTTTAAAACATCAGGATTGATGGTTTGAGCATATTCGGCTTTATCCCAGGCTTTCCCTGTTTCAGGATTCACTTTACGATTAGGATTATTGAAACTGTCTTTAAATAGTAAAACGGTTTTTAAATCGCGGAAAACACCGTTATGCATATAAGGCGCAGTAACACCAATGTTACGCAAAGTTGGCACTTTAAATTTGCCTTTTTGCTTTTCATCACCTTTCACCATCGGATTATCCAATAGCCCATTATCCACAAAATCGGCAGCTAATTTGTTGTGCTTAATTAATTCTTGATTACTTGGTACGCCGATATTGAAATAGCGGTAATTCGTAAAAGTTTCTTTTGCTGAATTCGCTTCACTTGATTGGTGGCAATTACTACAATTTGTGCGTGTTTTATCGAAAAATAATGCCTTACCTTCGGCTTCAAGTGCGGTCAATTCTGCTTCACCTTTTAAAGCACGATCATATTTTGAAGATAATGGCGCAAATAATTCCTGTTTTTCGAACTCGCCAATAGCTTTTTCCATGATGGCATAAATCTTGTCGGTATCTGCCCAAATGCTTTCGCCATAAAGATCGGTAATAGGTTTGTAATAGGTCGGATCTGCTTTTAAACGTTCAACAATGGCTTTTTTGTCCGGCATGCCCATTTCCACAGGGTTTACTGGTGGCCCACCTGCTTGCTCAGCTAAATCTTTCGCTCGACCATCCCAGAACTGTCCGCCTACATAATCTTGAATTTTTTTATCAAAATGAAAATCCGGTGAGAACATCGCATAAAGCGCTGTATTGGCATTGCGATTACCATGAAGATGAGGATTATCCCCTTCTGAGACCATTTGATTTGCAGAATTCTTACGTTGATCCACAAAGGCGGTATCTGGGCTATGGCAAGTCGAACAACTTTGTGTTTTATTAAAAGAAATAGACTTATCAAAAAACAGCACTTCACCCAGTGCTTTATAGTCCAATTCTTTTTTTGCTGCTTGATCAGCCAATGCATAATTACTCTGCATCAAAGGTGCAAACAGTAAAATAGAAAGCCATTTTTTTTGCATCATGTTCTCCAAATATTCAAATTATAGATAAAAAATAATCCAACAAAGCTTTGTTGGATTATAAAAGGAAAATAATTTTCTACAAGCCGGTTGCCATCTTAATGCGATCAGCAAACATACCAATACTCACGCCAAAATAATTCGATTTGTTCCAATCTAAAATCGTGCGGTAGTTATTGGAGACCAAGAATGCACGCCCAACTTCTTTATCGGGACGAACTAACCAAAGATCGGCTTGCGAAAGTGCGGTCAATTTATCTTGTTCTTGTTGGCTGAAGCTCGCTAAGGTGACACCTTTAGACTGCCAGTCACTTAATGAACGTGCTTTGTTTTTCTCAATGCCTGAAAGCGATAAATCTAATGGTTGATTTAATGTTACTTCAACGCCCCAAGGCAATTTGTTATCCCAACCCACAGTGTGAAGATAATTTGCAATTGAAGCAAACGCATCAAATTGGTTATTCCAGATATCCTTCACGCCATCATTATTACCATCTGCGGCATAATTCAAGAATGCACTTGGCATAAATTGAGTTTGTCCCATTGCGCCCGCCCAAGAACCTAACATTCTGTGGCGTTGAATATGATCACGTTCTAACATTTTCATCGCATTCACAAATTCTTTACTGAATAAGGCTTCACGTCTGCCATCAAAGGCTAATGTGGCTAAAGCTGAAAGTACATCATAGCTACCTTGGTAGTGACCAAAGCTACTTTCCATACCCCATAGGGCAAGGATGTATTCCTGTTGAACACCATAACGTTGGCTTGCTTGTTGTAATGGCGCTTGTACTTCCCAATAACGCTCTTCGGCAATATCTACTTTGTTTTGAGTCAGTACTTTATTCAAATAATTGGTTGTGCCGTTTGGATTAGGTAATTGAGGTTTATCTGCGTTACGTTTACTTCTACCCGCTTGTGCACGGTCCAAATCCACCGCCTTTTCCATATATTGAATATTATTTTGTGCATTCAATACAGAAGCTGACACGCCTTCAGCTGCTGCTTTACCTTTTAAGAACTGCACGTAATCATTAAAGTTATCTAAGGTTCTTGGCTTGCTGTAAACAGCGTTGCTACTTACCGATGGAATACTTTTGGTTGATGACGTTGTTGTACTGCTTGAACAACCCACTAATAAAAGTGCGGTCGATAACGCAGTCATTTTTAACGTTGAGATTAAATTCATTTCTTTTCCTTTTTTAATTATCAAAATATCGCATTATTTGCGTAAAAATTGGTTATAAACAGCTTTCAATAATGAGGTTGGTAATAAGCGAGAACCTGAACGCAAGGCAAAGGTGAATAGGCCAGAAAATAAGCCTTGAATACCTAAGCGGTGCTTCAATTTAAATAAACGCCATTCTGCCTTGGCTTGGTTTAAACCACGACGACGCCCTACCATACCATTGCCTACGCGGGCATAAACTAAAATATCCGGCAAGTTTGCCACTTTTTGACCTTGTGCTACAAGCTTAATCCACAGGTAATAATCTTCCTGTAAATCTTCATATCCACCACAATTAATGACCGCACTTTTTTGATACGCCACCGTCATGTGATTGAAAGGACAACGTTTTTGCGTAAATTTAACGATATCTTGTGCTTCAGTCGGCACATTACGATATGCCACGATGTCTTGAATATTTTCGCCAAACTCAGCAATCTGCCCACCGAAAATAATCGTATCCGGATGTTGCTCAATAAACGCCACTTGTTTCGCAAAACGCTCAGGCACACAAATATCATCGGTGTCCATACGGAAGACCCAATCGTGAGAACAATGTTTTAATCCTTCATTGAGCGCTTTGCCTAAGCCTAAGTTCTTTGGCAACTTCACTAAGTTTAAGGGTAATTTGGTTTCGAATTCAGAAACCACGGCTTCCAATTCTGGCGTTACCGCACCATCAAACACCAACACAATCTCATCTGCTGGATGGGTTTGAGCCACTAAACTTTCAAAACATTCTCTTAAATATTGTGGATTTTCCTTAATGTATAAGGACATTAAAACTGAAAATTTCATACTTCTCTATCTAATAAGTTATCTACATAAACCGTTTCAAATTAATTGCCAATTTTGGGGAAATTAAAACCACAAAGGCAATGACTAGCTGCTTAATACTTTTCGTTAATTTAAAAATCTCAAAATAGTAAAAAGCCGCTTTACGGGATAAATTCATTATATGTGGATAAGCCAACATATATTGTGCGTTGATGGCAAAATTCTTTTCTTGCTCTGCTGTTTTCACATAATTTTCACGGATATAATCAATCGCTTTTTGCGTATTAGTCGTATCTGTTGATACGCTAGAACGTTTAGTATGGAACGTACAATAAGTTAATGGTTCTGCTACTTTGCACGCTTTAAACGTTGGATCTTGCACAAGTTTCAGTAAGAAATCATAGTCTTCCAATGAACGAAGTGTGGTCGATAATCCACCTATTTTTAAAAACAGATCTTTTTTCACCCCAATCATCGGCATACCACCAATTTTATTCGCCAGTAAAATTCGTTCAACGCTGATCTCTTGTGGCTCAATTGGGTTGGTCACATAGCTAAAACCTTCATTGACCATTTCACATTTAGCTGGATGATAAACAAAGTTAACATCGGGATGCTCGGCAATCACATCGGCTAATTTCTGACATTTATCATTTGCAAAACGATCATCGTCATCAAGGAATAATAACCAATCATTATCGGCATTTCTTGCTCCGATATTACGGCTTTCTGCGGCACCTTGATTAGTTTCGTTACGAATGACTTTAACTGCAAATGGATATGCTTGTGTGACTTCAACGGGTTCTTTTGAACAATCATCCACAATCACCACATCAAAATTATAAGTGGTTTGCTTAGTTAAACTTTCCAATAAGGCAGGAATTTCTTCTTTCCGATTATAAGAAGGCACGATGATACTAAACATCTTTCGGCTCCTGTTGTTTAAATAAAATAAGCTGTTTACCGTGAGTGCCAAAAAGCGATAAGAACATCAGCATGACAAACATAATGCCTGGGAAAGCAAAGGTATCCGCTTTGATGTTACAAAATGCCAAAATCACAAAGGCAGAAAGAATAAATTTCCAGCTGCCATCAAACCAATTTAACGCTACTCTGCGCACAAAATAGAATGTCACGGCAAAACACACTAAGGCATAAGACACACCACCATAAAGAATCTGACGTAAGAAACCGGAATCCGTATGACCATAATAACGACCAACTTCTAACTCACCTGTCATATACATACCATCGCCATAAATGAAC
>CABSZQ010000092.1 GCA_902482195.1 uncultured Haemophilus sp. | reverse complement strand
GACTGCATCGCCCCTTCTAACATCAACATTTTACGGCCACTATTGGTATTGGTAATCACCCAATATGGCGTATCTGGAATTTGTTTTGGTTTCGTGTGATTACCCGCCACAAGCAACGTCCCTTCGTCACGAGCAAAATAAACACGAGTACGACCTTGTAGGCTTTCTGTTGCCTGTGCGAAACTTTCTGGATTGGTACGATAAAGCGTACGCAATATACTTAAAAAACGCACCACTGCTTTTGGCTCTTCTTTAAATTCAGCAGAATTCAAGAGCGCACGGACTTTATCAACAATATGATTGATTGCTTCATCCGATTGTTTTTTCACTGCTTTTGGCGGTTCGACAGGTTCAACTTTTGGTTGAGATGCTTCGGTTGCTTTTTCCGTTAAAACAGGCTCAGAATGCACCGCACTTTTTGGCGTTTCAGCTGATACGACTGATTCAAAGAAATCAACTGAGCTTGTTGCGTGAGTGGGTAAATTCAACAAACGGCGAAGAATATCAGACGCACTTTCTCCAATAGATTGAGTTTGTGCCGCAATGTATTGATACAATTCTTCATCGACTTCAATTATCTTCATTTTTTTCTCTCCGTTTGCTAAAATTTTCGTCCATTATAACGATTTCTAACCAAATTCTCACGCAAAATATATGTCATCTTCCCAATTATTAAACCATCAATTTCACCAAGCAAAACAATCAATTAATTCGCCCACTTTAGTTTTCATTCACGGCTTATTTGGGGATATGAATAATCTTGGTGTCATCGCGCGTGCATTTAGCGATAACTATAATATTTTGCGCGTAGATTTACGTAATCATGGGCATAGTTTTCATTCAGAAACAATGAATTACGATGTCATGGCTGATGATGTATGGCAACTTATCGATCACCTTCAATTAGATAAAGTGATCTTAATTGGTCATTCAATGGGCGGAAAAACAGCAATGAAAATGACCGCACTTCAGCCGCAGCGTGTGGAAAAATTAGTTGTCATTGATATTGCACCTGTGGCTAATAGCAGTGCGGGACATGATGATGTGTTTCGTGGTTTGTTTGCCGTGAAAAAAGCGCAGCCACAAACTCGTCAACAAGCTAAGCCTATTTTAGAAACTGAAATTGCCGATCCGAGTGTGGTGCAATTTATGTTGAAATCTTTTGAGCCGTCTTCAAGTGAATATTTTCGTTTCAATTTGACCGCACTTTTTGAACATTATGCGGAGCTAATGGATTGGCAAGAGGTCTTCGCTAATACGCCTACACTCTTCATCAAAGGTGGGCTTTCATCTTATATTAAACCTGAATATACCGAAACCATTCTAAAACAATTCCCGAATGCGACCTCCTTCACCATCAATGGTTGTGGGCACTGGGTTCATGCAGAAAAACCTGATTTTGTGATACGTGCTATTGATAGGTTTCTAAATAAGAATTAATCGTTTTAAATGAGAATTATTCTATTCAAATGAGAATTCATTTATGTTATAGTTCGCACAAATTGTGGGGCTTTGATCCCTCATCTTTTTTCTACTCACCTAATTTTATTTCAAAAGGAAAGAACAATGGCAGTTGTCGGTTTATTTTACGGTAGTGACACAGGTAATACAGAAAACATTGCAAAAATGATTCAAAAGCAATTAGGCAACGAACTCGTTGATATTCGTGACATTGCAAAAAGCTCTAAAGAAGATATCGAAGGTTATGATTTTTTACTTTTCGGTATTCCAACTTGGTATTACGGTGAAGCACAAGCTGACTGGGATGATTTTTTCCCAACTCTAGAAGAAATTGATTTTACTGACAAATTAGTCGGTATCTTTGGCTGTGGCGATCAGGAAGACTACGCAGATTATTTCTGTGATGCGATCGGCACAGTACGAGATATCGTTGAACCACGCGGTGCGATTATCGTAGGGAACTGGCCAACGGATGGTTATACCTTTGAATCCTCAAAGGCATTGTTAGATGATGGAAACTTTATCGGCTTATGTATTGATGAAGATCGTCAACCTGAACTTACTGCAGAACGCGTAGAGAAATGGACAAAACAAATCTACGATGAAATGTGTTTAGCAGAATTAGCTTAACCATCTCTAATTTAGCAAATTTAAGGGAACATTATGTCTGAAGAAAACATCAAATTACTCAAAAAAGCAGGATTAAAAATTACTGAACCTCGGCTCACTATCCTTGCATTAATGCAAGAGCATAAACATGAACATTTCTCAGCTGAAGAAGTATATAAAATCTTGTTAGAGCAAGGCAGTGATATTGGCCTTGCAACTGTATATCGCGTGCTTAACCAATTTGATGAAGCGCATATTTTGATTCGCCATAATTTTGAAGGCAACAAATCTGTTTTTGAGCTCGCGCCAACAGAACACCACGATCACATTATCTGTGAAGATTGTGGCAAAGTATTTGAGTTTACTGATAATATTATCGAACAACGTCAAAAAGAAATCAGTGAACAACATGGCATCAAATTAAAAGCACACAGTTTATATCTCTACGGCAAATGTAGCGATATCAACAAATGTGAAGAGAAAAAATAATCTGTGCTAAAAAACAAAAACCTTAGGTTAAAACCTAAGGTTTTTTATTATTTCTACTAAAAGTGCGGTCAAAATCGACCGCACTTTTTATATTTAAAGGAGAAAATTATTTTTTACCTAATTGCGGTAAAACGGAATCTTTACCCGCAGTTAATAAACCTACTTGAGAATAGATACTTAATTTTCCGCGCGTATCTGCTACGTCTAAATTACGCATAGTTAATTGACCAATACGATCGATTGGATCAAATGGTGCGTTTTCCACTTTTTCCATACTTAAACGTTCAGCCGCATAAGTTAAGTTTGGTGATTCAGTATTTAAGATTGAGTAGTCATTACCACGACGAAGTTCTAATGTCACTTCACCAGTCACCGCACGAGCGACCCAACGTTGTGCTGTTTCACGTAACATTAACGCTTGTGGATCAAACCAACGACCTTGGTATAACAAACGACCTAAACGTAAACCGTTGATACGATATTGTTCAATAGTATCTTCATTATGAATACCCGTTACTAAACGTTCATAAGCGATATGGAATAATGCCATTCCCGGTGCTTCATAAATACCACGTGATTTTGCTTCGATAATACGGTTTTCAATTTGGTCTGACATGCCTAAACCGTGACGACCACCAATGCGGTTTGCTTCTAAGAAAAGCTCTACTACGTTATCAAATGTTTTACCATTTAATGCAACCGGCACCCCTTCTTCAAAGCGAACAGTTACTACTTCTGGTTTCACTTCAACATTTTCATCCCAGAATGCCACGCCCATAATTGGTTTCACAATTTTGATGCCTGTGCTTAATTCTTCTAAATCTTTCGCTTCGTGTGTTGCACCTAGCATATTAGAGTCAGTTGAATACGCTTTTTCTACCGACATTTTGTAGTCAAAACCATTTGCGATTAAGAATTGTGACATTTCAAAGCGACCGCCCAACTCATCGATGAATTGTTGATCTAACCATGGTTTGTAAATTTTTAAATTTGGGTTGGTTAATAAGCCATAACGATAAAAACGCTCAATATCGTTACCTTTGAAAGTTGAACCATCACCCCAGATATTCACATCATCTTCTTTCATGGCTGCAACAAGCATCGTACCTGTTACCGCACGGCCAAGTGGTGTGGTATTGAAATAGGTTGCTCCACCAGTAGAAATATGGAATGCACCACATTGAATAGCCGCAATCCCTTCATGGGCTAACTGCGCACGACAATCCACTAAACGCGCATTTTCCGCACCATATTCCATTGCTTTTTTGGGAATTGCATTGTAATCATCTTCATCTGGTTGACCTAAGTTTGCTGTATAAGCATAAGGTACTGCACCTTTTTGACGCATCCAAAGTAATGCCGCACTGGTATCGAGCCCGCCTGAAAAAGCGATACCAACTTTTTGACCTTTAGGTAAATGTTGCAGAATCGTATTTGACATATTTTATTTCCTTCATTGTGGTTATGGTGAGTGAGTCTTTAAAAAGTGCGGTCAAAAATCACTGCGCTTTTCTAACATATCATCGGGATTTGGATAACGATAAGCGAAGCCTAAATCTCGACAAATTTTATCTGCCATAATGATTCGTTTCGGATCCGAATCACTACATTCAAATTGTGGTATGGATAAATCATAAAATACTGCTGCTTTTGTGTAATATTCTGCTCGAGTAGGATGAATTGGCGCGCAAAGATGGTAAGTTCGCAATCCATTTGGATTCATGAGTAAGGCTGTAATAGCTTGAATGCAATCCTCTAGATGCACCAAATTAACAGGCGAATTGCCCTGTTTTAAATTGCGTTTTCCTGCTAAGAATTTAACCGGATGGCGTTGTTTACCAATTAATCCTGCAAGTCGAAGAATATCGCAATGAGATATTTCTGATTGGAACAAGCACTGCTCGGCTTGTATCAGTGTTTTACCCATTTCTGTTTCAGCTGAAAGTTGAGAACTTTCATCAAATTGCCCCGAAATATTAGGAAAAACAGAAGTTGAACTGGTAAAAATCAAATGCTGTACACCTTGTTTCTTGGCTTGATTAGTTAAAAAAGCAAGATATTCACAATACTGTTGAGAAGAAAAACTGCTAGGTGGTAGGGTGATAATGAGAGCATCTACATTAAAAAGAGGGCGAATATGGTCTGGTAAACGTTTCATTTCATCAGAAAGCGAAAAAGGATAAGTTTCAATACCTAGCTGATGCAATTTCTGAGCATCATCAGGGGATTGTTTTGAGCCTTTTACACACCAACCAAGTTCTTTTAAGTGCAGCGCCAGCGGTAAACCTAACCAACCTAAACCAACTATCGCAACAGATTTCATTTTCTTTTATTCACAAATTTTATCCGCAAAAATCCCTGCTATTCTAAAGTATAGCAGGGAGATTGTTAATGTTATTTTGTTAATAAATCCAACGCCTCTTGGTATTTAGCAACTGTTTTTTCAATCACTTCTTTTGGTACTTTAGGCGCTGGCGGTTGTTTATTCCAACCACTTTGCTCTAACCAATCTCGTACAAATTGCTTATCAAATGAGGGCGGATTTGTGCCTTCTTTATAAGTATCAACTGACCAAAAACGACTAGAATCCGGTGTTAATACCTCATCCATTAAAGTGAGCGTACCATTTTCATCTAAACCAAATTCAAATTTAGTATCACAAATAATAATGCCTTTAGTCAGCGCATATTTGGCAGCCTCAGTATAAAGCGCAATCGCTTTTTCTCTCACTTGTGCCGCCAACTCTACTCCAATTGCTTTTTCACATTCTTCATAGCTAATATTGATATCGTGATTGCCTACTTCTTCTTTACTTGATGGTGTGAAAATCGGCTCTGGTAATTTACTTGCCTCAACTAATCCTTCTGGTAATTTCAAACCACAAATGGTGCCCGTTTGCTTATAATCTTTTAGCCCGCTACCTGTTAAATAACCACGCACGATAGACTCAATTTTAATTGGTTTCAAACGCTTACATACCACTGCTCGATCTTTTACTAAATCAGCTTCTTCTTTTGGTAACACATCATAAACTGAATCGCCTGTAAAATGATTCGGCATAATATGAGCTAACTTATTGAACCAGAAATTGGAAATTTGAGTCAGAATTTCACCTTTGCGTGGGATAGGATCATCTAAAATCACATCAAATGCGGACAAACGGTCACTGGCTAGCATTAACATCCGTTTATCATCGATCTCATAAAGATCACGCACTTTCCCAGAATAGATTTTTTTTAGACTAAGTTGTGTCATTGTTTGCACCTTTTATTATAAGAATAAAAAATCGGCGCGTATTATACCGCACTTTTTGCGCAAACGTTTGCTTTTTTTTCATTTCAATGAGAGAATTTTTCTTAAACTATACGATTTAACAATAAATATATTCATTGTTCTTGTAAACGATAGCTTAAGTTGTTTAGCTATTCAACCTTATGCTGTATTTACAC
>CABSZQ010000091.1 GCA_902482195.1 uncultured Haemophilus sp. | reverse complement strand
ACATGATATAGTTCGCCCTTTTCTGTTATTGTTTCACTTGCTGTTCCAAAAACAAGATCATCTGCAATGCAATATCAATACCACTGGTTTTCTCAATCATTTCTAACCCCGGGCTAGCATTCACTTCAAGCACCAATAACCCTTCTTTTGAACGAATCAAATCAACACCGGCTACCGCAAGCCCTAAGGCTTTAGTTGCACGAATGGCGATGGATTTTTCCTCTTCAGTGAGTTTAACTTTTTCTGCAGTGCCACCACGATGAAAATTTGCACGAAACTCGCCATCTTGTCCAATACGCTGCATTGTGGCGACGACTTTATCGCCGATCACAAAACAGCGAATATCTGTCCCTTTTGCCTCTTCCACAAAATCTTGTAACAAGACGGGAACATTCGCATCTTTTAACATTTCTAAAATACTGACCGCACTTTGTGGACGTTCAGCCAAGATCACCCCAATACCTTGTGAGCCTTTTAAGGTTTTAATAATCATTGGAGCGGTTGTTTGCTTAATGGCTTGTTTCGGCGCAACCTCACAACCGGATAAGACTGAATTCGGTACTGCAATGCCTTTCTCCAATAACATCTGCAAACTACGCCATTTATCGCGAGCAGCTAAAAATGCCTGTTCTTGATTAAGGCAATAGACACCTTTTCCTTGGAAATGACGCAATACCGCACAGCCCATTTGGGTGCTTGTCGTCCCAAAGCGTGGTAACACAGCATCATAATCAGGCAATAAATAAGGCTGACTTTCTGTATTTTGTTGATAATACAAAGAAAAGTGCAGTTGATTTTTATCGAGTTTTAAAATGCAACGATTCGGATCCAAAATATCCATTTGATGCCCACAACTTTCTGCTGCTTCTTTTAAACGCTGGCAGCTATAAAGGCGAGGCTCACGGCAAAGTATCAATAATTTCATTCAGTTATATCCTTAGGAAAAGAGGAGTTGATATATTACACCAATCACAATAATCCTGAAAAATGATTTCTGCTTTTGTGGAAATAGAGTAAAATCATTAGGAATTTTGTTTAAATAAAAGGAAAATTTTATGTTCGTAGTTATTTTTGGTCGTCCAGGCTGCCCTTATTGTGTACGTGCAAAAAACCTTGCTGAAAAATTAAAAGGTGAAGTAGCGGATTTCGATTATCGCTATGTAGATATTATCGCTGAAGGCATTTCTAAAGCAGATTTATCAAAATCTGTCGGTAAAGAAGTGGAAACTGTGCCACAAATCTTTATCGATGAAAAACCAATCGGCGGTTGCACTGATTTCGAAGCATTAATGAAAGAACAATTTAACGTTGTTGCTTAATTATTGCTAAAAATATAAAAGTGCGGTTAATTTCAACCGCACTTTTTTATTTCATCTTAGTTAATTTGTAACGAGATCGCCCAATCCCATTCTGTTTCGTTCAAACGATATTGCGCTTTTAACACGGGTCCACAAGAGTTAGAACCTACACCACTCATTTTGTAATCCACACACAAGATTGTACTGCCACTTTTCTCCAAATCATATTGGTGCTTTTTACTGCCCAATTCTTCTTGAGAATAAGGGGATACATTCATACTAAAAGGCGTATGACTTTGCACAGTAAAGCAATCAGACGAATTCGCCACCTTCAGTTCACGACAACCATAGTGACTGCCATTTTCTTGTGGTTTTAAATAAGGTACATGATTACTTTCTGGCGTTGTCTTATAACGACCGAAAGCTGTGACGTGATATTTATCCAGATAACTTTCCGTTGGTCCATAGCCCACATACTCCACTTGGTTAAATCCTTGATTAAGGAAAAAACGTAAGCCAAAGCGTGGTAAGAATGGCAAGTGCGGTTGTTTTTCAGCATGAATATTGATGTGAAGTAACCCATTTTGTTCAATACGATACACCACATTCAATGTCAGAATTCGCGCTTTTGATACGACAACCAATCCTAATTTAAAGGTAATTTCAACCGCACTTTCCCACTCGGTTAAACGGTAATTATAAACACGACTCGTCGCACGATCGTAACCAGCGCCAAGCCAATGTGCTTTCATTAAACTATCGTTATCCAAAGGCGCTCGCCAAATATTGAAATCGGTAGGTTGATTTAACCAAGGCTTGCCATCTTTGGTAATTTGTTGAATAGTGCCTTTATATTGATCAAACTGGTATTCAATATCTACCGCTTTAACTGAAATTAAATTAGTATGTTTTGAAACAGAAATCGGTTGGAGATTTGATTTAGGCTCATTAGCGAATAAATGTGGTTGCTCCGACAAAATAATCTGATCAAATCCTAAACAATGCCCTTGAGGAATTAAACCCTTTTCTGTTTTTTGATAATAGGTCAATGTTAAAATTTGTAACGCACCGTTACTTGCTGGCAATGATAAAGGCAAAAGTGCGGTTGATTTTGGCGCAATGTTTAAATCATCAATTTTACCTTCTTGTACGACCAAAAAATCTTCTGTTATTTGATAATGAATCGAAATAGCCTCTGCCGCATCCGTAAAATCCAAATAATTTTTGAGTTCAATATGACCATTTTTTAAGGTAGCACGCAGTGGACGATACACATTTTTATATTCCAACAAATTGCTTTGAATTTGACGGTCTGCCGTCACTAATCCATCAGCGCAAAAATTACCGTCATTCGGTGTGTCATTAAAATCCCCGCCATAGCCCATGTTGCTTGATTTTGGCAAATAAGGGGAATGATTGCACCACTCCCACACAAAGCCACCACAAGCGCCAGCGTGTCGTTCCATGGCTTGGAAATAATCTTCTGTATCTCCGCAAGAATTCCCCATCGCATGCAAGTATTCACAGAAAAGATACGGCTTTTGATTTTGGGCATCGGCAAAATAAGCATCTAATTCTTCCGTGCTGGTGTACATTTCGCTATGAAAATCTAAATTAGATGTGTCATTTTGATGCGCTGAATGTTGAAAGATCGCATTTTCATAATGCACTAAGCGACTTGGATCGCGCTGTTTCACCCAAGCTGCTGCTTGCTCAAAATTCTCACCATAACCACTTTCATTTCCCAATGACCAAATCACAACAGAAGGCCGATTTTTATCTCGCTCAACATTGGCATAAGTGCGGTCTAAAATGGCTTGATTAAATTCAGGGCTTCGAGCCATATAGCAATAATTGTCGATTGTTTTTTGACGAATTACGTCATGATCAATCTCTGTTTTTACCCCTAACAAAATACTTGTTTCTGGTGACTCTACATAGACTGCATTCGTGCCGTGTGATTCGATGTCACTTTCCGCAATCACATAAAAACCATATTCATCACACAATTCAGTAAACCAAGGTGCATTAGGATAATGCGCTGTGCGAATGGCATTAAAATTATGCTGTTTCATTAAGCGTAAATCTTGCAATGCTTGTTCGCGACTAATGGCATAACCGGTTTTCGGATCGCTATCGTGACGATTCACACCTTTAAACTTAATGGCTTGTCCATTAAATAGCATGACACCATTCTTCACTTCGATATGACGTAAACCGACCTTTTGGCAAATCACTTCAGAGCCATATTGCAAAATCAACGTGTATAAGCGAGGTTCCTCCGCATGCCATAATTGTGCATTTTCAATTTCAGCATGAAATGCGAGTCCTTTTTGTTCTATTATCAATTTGCCTTGAGGATCAAATAATTGCCAAGAGATGGATTGTTCGCATTCTGTAAACTGACATACCACATACAATTGAGCTTTAGTAAGATCTTGATTCAATTGCATTTGAATGAAGAAATCTTGTAAGTAATTTTTTTCTCGCTCTAACAGATAAACATCACGGAAAATACCAGACATTCGGAATTTGTCTTGGTCTTCCAAGTAACTGCCATCACACCATTTCAACACGAGAACATGTAAGTGGTTTTCTCCTTGTTGCAAAAAGTCAGTAATATCAAATTCGCTGGTGCAATGACTAATTTGGCTATAGCCTAAAAATTGGTGGTTCACATAGACAAATAAGCAGCTATCTACCCCTTCAAAATTTAAGAGATACCGTTTTTCGGCATTGATTTTGACATTAAAGACACGATGATACAAACCGCAAGGATTTTCAATGGGCACATAAGGGGGATCAAAAGGGAAAGGATAATTGACGTTGGTATATTGATGATTGTCGTAACCATGATTTTGCCAATTTGATGGAACGGGGATTTTATCCGTAAATGAAAAATGGAGGAAATCTTGAGACAAGTGAGTATAGCTTTCGAAATAAGCGAAATCCCATTCACCATTTAGTAAGGTAAAATAAGGGGAAAATTCTCGTGTCTTTTTGACCGCACTTTCTGTTGAAGAAAAAGGAATAAAATAAGCATGATGTGGCGTGGTATTCACGTGCAAGGTTTGCGGATCTTCAAAATAGCGAGGCAACGACATAAAAACTCCCAATGTAATTTAGGCACATAAAAAAGGGCGCCTGAATGACGCCCACTATACCTAAAATCTTCGACGAATCTAGTGATAAGTTCACAAAGCGTGATACTTATCACATTAATTTTTATGGTAATTTTGCCAAGAAGGCATAACCGCCTTTTTCACTCATTATTTCAACATTAGAATCCGCTGTAATGAATGCTGACTCACCTTGTTTCAAGATAAGTGCGGTTAATTTTTCTTGTATTTTTAGCTCGCCTTGCATCACCAACAAAATACCCGCACTTTGAAGATTCACTTTAGTATGTTGTTGTGGTTCAACACGAATTTGAGCTAAAGCAAAATCGTTTACTGGCGTTTTATAAGTAAATTCTGACTGATTTTGAGGCGCAGCTGAGATAATTTTGGGTGTTACTTCGCGACAATCCACAATTTTTAATAATTCGACAATATCGACATATTTTGGTGTTAAGCCACCACGAATCACATTATCAGAACATGCCATTAACTCCACGTTTTGTCCGCGAAGATAAGCATGAGGAATACCCGCATCTTGGAAGATACCCTCTCCTTCTTTTAAATGCACAATATTAAAGAGATAAAAACACACTAAGCCAGCATCTAATCTTTCAGGCGGAATTGCCATGGTTTCCATGGTATAAAGCACCCAATAATCAGGGGTATCTAGCGTCAACTCGCCATTTTTATAAAGTTGTTGGTTCGCTTCAATAATGGGTAATAGCCAATTTGCGAGCGTTGATTGATCCGCTAACATCACATCCGCATAAAATTCAGCAAGGCTTTTCTTACCTAATTTTTCAGCCAAAGGTTGCAAAGAGGGGCGTGAATTTAATGTGGCAAGTATTTGAGATTTTGTTTTAAAACCATGTAAAAGCCAGAAATCAGATAGAGCAATCATCATTTCTGGTTTGTGATTTCTATCTTTATAAGTCCGCGTGCCGTCTGTTAATGCCACGCCTTTTGCATTTTCAGACTCAAAGCCCTTTTCAGCTTGATCTTTAGTCGGATGCAATTGAATCGACAACGGCTTTTCAACATCTAAAATCTTTAACAAATAGGAGAGTTCATCACCAAATTGCTGGCGGCTTGCTTGCCCAAGTGCGGTCGGATTTTGCGATAAAAACTCAATAAGGGATTGTTTACCTGTTACATTCTCAATTTCAGAAGGTGCTGATGGATGCGCACCTAACCACCACTCAGCACAAGGTTGATCTTTCGCTGAATTTAATCCAATCAATGATGCAATATAGTCTTTTCCGCCCCATGCATAATGCTGTACTTGGCCAGTTAATCGATAAATCATTTTTGCCTTCCTCGAAAAGAATAAGTATAAAAAAATCCGCTTATTTAAAGCGGACCTTTTAGTTTATAAATCTTATTTTGTTAAACTTAAAACAACAGATTCTCCAGCAATCACTTCACCAGATTTTTTCTCGATAGATGAAATTTCATCCATGTTAGAGATAACCACTGGTGTTAAAACTGATTTGGCTTTTGCTTCTAATGTTGCTAAATCAAATTCGATTACTGTGTCACCGCGTTTTACGCTTTGACCTTCGTGCGCGATGCGAGTGAATCCTTCACCTTTTAATTCAACGGTATCAATACCGAAG
>CABSZQ010000090.1 GCA_902482195.1 uncultured Haemophilus sp. | reverse complement strand
CTGCACCTTGACGTAAAATCTCGGCTAAAAGTGCTTCATCATTACGATATTGATAGAAACGTTCTTGTAAACCTGCAAGTAAGTTTGACACTTCGTCAGCCACCGCTGTTTTTAAGTGACCGTACATTTTACCTTCAAATTCTTTTTCAAGGTCTGCCACAGATTTATCCGTTACCGCAGAAAGAATATCTAATAAGTTAGACACACCCGCTTTATTTTGCACATCATAACGTACAACAGGTGGTTCATCAGAGTCTGTTACCGCGCGTTTGATTTTTTTCGCTACCGATTTAGGATCTTCAAGCAAAGTCACCACGTTATTACGGTTATCATCGGATTTAGACATTTTTTTATCAGGATCTTGCAAAGACATAATACGTGCACCGGCTTTGCCTAAGAAGATTTCAGGAATCGTGAAAATATCACCATAAAGGGCATTAAAACGAGCGGCAATATCACGGGTGATTTCTAAATGTTGTTTTTGGTCATCCCCTACCGGCACGCTTTTCGCTTGGTAAAGTAAGATATCTGCTGCCATTAAAACCGGATAATCAAATAAACCCACGTTAATATTTTCGGCATAACGTGCGGATTTATCTTTAAATTGCGTCATACGGCTCATTTCACCAAAATAGGTGTAGCAGTTTAATACCCAGCTTAGTTGAGTATGTTCTGGTACATGAGATTGCACGAAGATTGTGCTTTTATTCGGATCAATGCCACAAGCCAAGTAAAGGGCGAGCACATCAAGAGTTGCCTTGCGAAGTGCCGCGGGGTCTTGACGTACAGTGATGGCATGTAAATCCACCACGCAGAAAATACACTCATAATCTTCTTGCATTTTCACCCAGTTGCGAAGTGCACCTAAATAATTCCCGATAGTTAATTCGCCGGAAGGCTGCACGCCACTGAATACAATTGGTTTTGTCATTGGTTATCCTTTCATTCTGTAAATTGAATTGGCGCTATGATAACAAAAGATAGGGCGTTTTTTAATGATTCAGTTCAAAACAATATGTAAAAATGCTATATTACGCCCAAAATTTCTACAGCTTACAATCTATAGTCCCAATGAAAAATTATAATGATATGGCTCTGGCACTTGCCGGTGTTTGTCAATCTGTCTTATTAATCAGTCAATTAGCACAAAAAGGCGAAGTTGATCATCAAGATGCATTCCAAACCACCATTCATTCTCTTCTCATCACTCAACCTGAAGATACATTAGCCGTATTTGGCGGTGATGTTCAACATCTTAAAGTGGGATTAAACACACTTATTGAGCAACTCACCCAATTAAACGACAAAAATTTGTTGAATTATTGGGGCAGCCTGTTAGCGTTAGAGAGCAAATTAAACAAGCAACCTGAAATCAAACAAGAACTTGGCCGCCGTATTGCCCGTTTACCGGAACAACTTGCTTATCATGACAATCAATTTGATGATGAGATGTTTTCAATTATGGCAAACATTTATGTGGATACAATTAGTCCTTTAGGCAAACGCATTCATATTATTGGTTCGGCATATCATTTACAGCAACAAAATGTGCAAGACAAAATTCGTGCGTGTTTGCTAGCTGGCATTCGCTCTGCCGTTTTGTGGCGTCAAGTCGGTGGCAGCAAATGGCAGCTGTTATTTCATCGTAAAAAATTAGTGCAAGCGGCACGACAACTCTACTCAACTTTAAATTAATCCTTGGAGAACTCTTATGCAACTTTCCGCATTAACCGCTCTTTCCCCGATTGACGGTCGTTATCAAGATAAAGCCACCGCATTACGTGGTATTTTCAGTGAATTTGGCTTGCTCAAATTCCGTGTCACCGTGGAAGTACGTTGGTTACAAAAATTGGCGGCGACCGCTGAAATCCAAGAAGTTTCTTCTTTGTCCAAAGAAGCAAACGATTACCTCAATAAAATTGTGGAAGAATTCAGTCTTCAAGATGCTGAACGTATTAAAGAAATTGAACGTACTACGAATCATGACGTTAAAGCGGTTGAGTATTTCTTAAAAGAAAAAAGTGAAGCTTTACCAGAATTAGCCAAAGTCTCTGAATTTATTCACTTTGCTTGTACCTCAGAAGATATTAACAACCTTTCTCATGCTTTAATGTTAAAAACCGCGCGTGAAGAAGTGATCTTACCGGAATGGCAAAAACTGATTGATGAAATCACTCGTTTAGCAAACGAATACAAAACCATTCCATTACTTTCTCGTACACATGGTCAACCTGCCTCACCAAGTACTGTGGGTAAAGAAATGGCTAACGTGGTTTACCGCTTAAGACGCCAATTCAAACAACTCCAACGAAATGAAATCTTGGGTAAAATCAACGGTGCTGTGGGTAACTACAATGCGCATTTATCGGCTTATCCAAATATCAACTGGCACAAATTCAGCGAAGAGTTTGTCACCTCATTAGGTTTAGATTGGAACCCATACACTACTCAAATTGAGCCACATGATTACATTGCTGAATACTTTGATGCCGTGGTTCGTTTTAATACCATCATCATCGACTTCGACCGTGACTTATGGGGCTACATTGCGTTAAATCACTTTAAACAACGCACTATCGCGGGTGAAATTGGTTCATCTACCATGCCACATAAAGTGAATCCTATCGACTTCGAAAACTCAGAAGGTAACTTAGGTTTAGCCAATGCCGTGATGACTCACCTAGGTCAAAAATTACCGATTTCCCGTTGGCAACGAGACTTAACCGACTCCACTGTATTACGTAATTTAGGTGTGGGTTTAGGTTATTGCTTAATTGCGTATGCCGCAACGCGTAAAGGTATCAGCAAATTAGAAGTGAACGAACAGCATCTCCGTGATGAACTCAACCAAAACTGGGAAGTTTTAGCAGAGCCAATTCAAACGGTGATGCGTCGCTATGGTATTGAAAAACCATACGAAAAATTAAAAGAACTCACTCGCGGTAAACGTGTTGATGAAAAAGCAATGCGTGAATTCATCGAAAAACTGGATATCCCAGCCGATGAAAAAGCCCGTTTACAACAACTCACTCCTGCAACCTATATTGGTGCAGCCATTGAGTTAGTGGAAAAACTTTAATAAAGAAAAGAGCAGCTTTTCATGCCCTAAAAAATCAAAGTGCGGTCAAAAACATTTTAGATT
Organism: uncultured Haemophilus sp.; assembly: GCA_902482195.1. GTDB lineage: Bacteria > Pseudomonadota > Gammaproteobacteria > Enterobacterales > Pasteurellaceae > Haemophilus_D. The sequence goes on along the minus strand of CABSZQ010000090.1, from coordinate 2,955 downwards.
TTGACCGCACTTTTTTTATTTCTTCTCTTAGCTATTGCATCATTCACGCTTAATAAACAGCAATCGCGCGTGATCATACACCCAATTAAAAATAAAGGTATAAACGGTCACCATCACCGTTAAGCTGAAATCCATCATAAAAGCTGTAATCCAATCCACTTTTAAAAAGTAAGCAATGATCGGCACAGTGAAAATAAGCAAACCACCTTCAAATGAAATGGCATGTAAAGTACGAAATATGACGCCTCGCTTTTCTCGCGGCCCCGTAAATACTTTATCAAGAAAATAATTAAAGATGAGATTCCATAGCATGGCTGTTAAGGAAACCAGCACCATGGAACCAAAGAGAATAGACAAACTTTCTTCTGTAAAGAAATACAAAGCGAAAACGGAAAGCAACACAACCGTGGTTTCAAACAAGATTGCGTGAAAAAGTCGCTCAAGAAAACTCATTTGTCATCCTTTACAAAGAAAAAGTGCGGTCAAATTCACCGCACTTTTCATCAATATTTGATTAATTAGTTTTTAATTTATTCCAATATTTTTCGTAAATGTCCACTGCTTCGCCCACATCGCCTTGCATAATGCCTTTTTCAATGTTTTCAGCAGATGGGAACAAGGTTGGGTTATTCGCCATTTCAGGTGAAAGTAACGCTTTCACGCCTTCATTTGGCATTGAGAAGCCCATTTTTTCAACCACTAATTTCGCATTTTCAGGGCGAAGTAAGAAGTCGATAAATTTATAAGCGCCCTCTGTATTTTTCGCACCTTTTGGAATCGCGTAGTTATCCATCCAGAAAATCGCGCCTTCTTTTGGATACACAAATTGGATACTTGGATTTTCTTTGTGGGCTAAATAAGCCGAACCATTCCATAACATACCAATAGAGGCTTCACCTTGAACAAACGGAACTTCTGGCGAGTCAGAGTTAAAAGTCACCACATTTGGTAACAATTTCACTAAACGCTCATAAGCCGCTTTAATATCTTCTTCATTCGTGGTGTTTGGTGATTTACCATCTAAAAGTAATGCAATGTGGAACACTTCACGCGCATCACTGGTTAATAACACTTTGCCTTTAAATTCTGGATTCCATAAGTCAGCCCAGCTTGTAATTTTGCTTGGGTCAATATCATCCGCATTCACGCCAATACCGGTTAATCCATAAACGTAAGGTAAAGAATATTTGTTATTTGGATCAAATTCCTTGTTTAATAAATTTGCTGGAATTTGTTTAAAATTACTTAATTTGCTGTGATCAAGCTCTTGTAACATGTCTTCTTTCGCCATTTTATTGACGTAATAGCTTGATGGGAAAACTAAATCATAACCGCTACCTGTACTAGAGGTCAGTTTCAATTTAGCATACATTTCTTCATTACTTTCAAACGTAGAATAAATCACTTCAATGCCCGTTTCTTTGGTAAATTCCGCAACCAAGTTTGATGGCACATAGTCAGTCCAGTTGTAAACATACAGTTTTTCAGCAGCAAGTGCAGCAGAGGTTGCGGCGAATGCAACTGCAGAAAGACAAAGTGATTTAATGTATTGAACAGCATTTTTTTTCAATTTATTGACCTCCTCAGGACAATCAAAATAAACCTAAGTAATCGTTTACTTGTATAAACTTGAGGGAGTATAGCACCTTTTTAGCAAAAGGTTTGACATATTTTCCCATCAGGGTAAGATTCCCTCAATTTCAATTTTATGTTAATAAATTAGGCATCAATCATGCTCGAATTCGCTCATCAAGAACATATCAAATCTTATTATTTCGACAGTCGAAACCAAACCTTCGAATTGCCGCCTCTCGCTCAGCAAGAAGAAGCGGATGTTTGTGTTATTGGTGCGGGTTTCTTCGGTTTATCAGCCGCCCTTGAATTAGCAGAAAAAGGCAAGAAAGTCATTGTGTTAGAAGGCGCAAGAGTGGGATTTGGCGCATCCGGCAGAAGTGGCGGTCAAGCTATCAATGGTTTTGAAGAAGGCATTGATGAATATATTGCTCAAATGGGCTTTGATAAAGCGAAAAAACTTTGGGATATGTCGCTAGAAGCCATTGATATTATTGATGAACGCATTGCGAAATATGGTATTCAATGTGATTGGAAAAAAGGCTATGCCACATTGGCGCTGAATGAACGTCGTATGGACGATCTCATTGAAATGGAAAAAGCCAGCCACGCGACTTTTGGCTATGACAAGATGCAACTTTGGGATAAAGCCAAACTGAAACAACATTTAGGCAGTGATATTTATGTGGGCGGCTTATACGATAGTAATTCAGGTCACTTACACCCATTAAATTATTGCTTAGGCTTAGCAAAAGCCTGCTTAAATTTAGGCGTGCAGATTTACGAGCAATCCCCAGTTGTGGATTTAGTGGAAAAATCAGGCTGTATTGAAGTCAAAACCGATAAAAGTGCGGTCATTTCTCAAGACGTTATTTTAGCCACCAATGCCTATATCGATGCACTACCAAAATCCATCCATCGCGGCATTAATCGTAAAATTTTGCCAGTAGAAAGCTTTATTATTGCGACCGAACCCTTAGATCAAGCCACGGCTGATTCCGTGATCAATAACGGCATGTCTGTTTGCGATAACAATATCTTGCTCGATTATTATCGTTTGAGTGCTGATAACCGTTTGTTATTTGGTAGTGACTCGAGCTCAGAAAAAGATATGGTGCAAATTATGCGTCGCAATATGTTGCATGTCTTTCCACAATTAGAAAATGTCAAAATTGACTATGGTTGGGCGGGACCAATTGATATGACACTGAATGCAAGCCCGCATTTTGGTCGTATCTCTCCGCATATTTACTTTGCACAAGGTTACTCGGGGCATGGCGTCGCTCTCACTGGGCTCGCAGGACGCATTATTGCAGAAGCAATTTTAGGTAATGACGAACGTTTGAGAATTTTTGAAGAACTGAAAGTCCCATCGTTTTACGG
>CABSZQ010000089.1 GCA_902482195.1 uncultured Haemophilus sp. | reverse complement strand
AAAGGACATATTGATATCAATATGTCCTTTCTTTTTAAAACTTGATTAGTTAGTTTCTTCAGTATAGCTCTTCATGCTATTTAATCTTGCTAAACCCACATCACAGCTTTTTTGTTGAGTTGCCAATTCCATTTCAAGAATTTGCTGTTTGCTTTGATTAAGTTTACTTTTGATTTTACCTACTTGAGTGTGAGTGCCAGGCTGTTTTTCTGCTTGAGCAATCAAATTTTCTGTTTCTTTAAATAACTGTGTACATTGTTGTGGAAGAGCAGCTTTATTTTCTGTAAGAGGTGCTGCGGTGGCAGATAATGCCATAGAACCGAAAAGTGCGGTCAAAATTACGCAAATTTTTTTCATTGTAAATCCCTACAAATCTCTCCAAATATTATTAGGCTAAAAAATAGCAAAATCTTGCAGCCCTGTCTAGTGATTATTTTGTCCATTTTTTTTAAATAAAGTTTCCTTGTGATAGATAAATTTTTCCATTTTGAGCAAAAAATACAGAATTTGATGTGGATCAATTTTGTCATTGTTATGCAAAATAGGGTATTTTGTAACTTATATCAAAAAATGTGATCAAGATAACGGTTTTTTCTGTTTTTTATCCTCATAAATAGTAGTAGAATAGGGCAAATTTTTGAATATTTATATTGTAATCGGTTACTGTATTCTGTTTTGAGAATAGAAAAGGCAACTATTACGTAAATAATTCAATATTTCTTAACAATTTCTGTTGAGTAGTTTGGGGTGGTTATTTGGGGTTATCCTTGGTAATCATAAAGTGAAAATCTTGTAGATTTATACAAGGAGTTGAGATGTTAGACGTTGTTGATCTCTCACGCTTGCAGTTTGCATTAACTGCGTTATATCACTTCATTTTTGTACCATTAACATTGGGTTTATCTTTCGTTCTTGTGATCATGGAAACCATTTATGTTAAAACGGGCAAAGAAGTATATAAAGATATGACAAAATTCTGGGGTAAGTTATTTGGTATTAACTTTGCTCTAGGGGTAACGACCGGTATTATCATGGAGTTCCAATTCGGGACAAACTGGTCTTATTATTCTCACTATGTAGGTGATATTTTCGGTGCGCCATTAGCGATCGAAGCATTACTTGCGTTCTTCTTAGAATCCACTTTCGTGGGTCTATTCTTCTTCGGTTGGGATCGTTTAACTAAAGGTAAACACCTACTCGCAACTTACTGCGTAGCCTTTGGTTCAAACCTTTCTGCAATGTGGATTTTAGTGGCAAATGGTTGGATGCAACATCCGGTAGCGGCAGAGTTTAACTTTGAAACCATTCGTATGGAAATGACCAGCTTCTTAGATCTTTGGTTAAATCCAGTTGCGCAAGGTAAATTCTTACACACATTAACAGCAGGTTATACAACCGGTGCAATGTTTGTATTAGGTATCAGTGCATTCTATTTATTAAAAGGCCGCGATATTGGTTTTGCTAAACGTTCATTCTCTGTAGCGGCAACTTTTGGTTTTATCGCTGCATCAGCTGTATTAATTATGGGGGATGAATCAGGTTATGAAATTGGTAAAGCACAACCTGTGAAATTGGCTGCAATGGAAGCTGAGTTTGATACCCATCCTGCGCCAGCGCCATTCCATCCAGTTGCGATTCCAAATACCGCTGAAATGAAAAATGATTTTGCGATTGAAATCCCTTACTTAGGTGGTTTAATTGCAACGCGTTCTTTAGACACTGAAATTGTTGGTTTGAAAGATATTCAAGCGAAAAATGAAGGTCGTGTTCGTAACGGTATGGTTGCTTATGATTTATTCACGCAATTAAAAGCAGAGAAAAAATCAGCAGGCCAAGTAAATCCTGAAACTAAAGCAAAATTTGATGAAGTCAAAGGTGATTTAGGTTTCGGTTTATTATTAAAACGTTACACAGATAAAGTTGTTGATGCAACGGATGAACAAATTAAACAAGCAGCACGTGATACTATTCCAAATGTCGGTCCTAACTTCTGGGCATTCCGTGGTATGTTAGCCGCAGGTGGTTTAATTATTTTACTGACCTTTGGTGCATTTGTTCAAAATTTACGTAACAAAGTGACTTCTTCTCGCTTATTACTTAAAGCATTGCTTTGGGGTATTCCATTGCCATTCTTAGCGATTGAATTTGGTTGGTTCTTAGCTGAATTTGGTCGTCAACCATGGGCGATTTATGAAGTATTACCGGTGGGTGTGTCTGCCTCTAACTTGAGTGTAGGTGACTTATGGTTCTCTATCGGTTTAATTTGTGTACTTTACTTCTTCTTCATCATTGCGGAAATGTATTTGATGTTTAAATATGCACGTTTAGGTCCAAGTGCATTGAAAACCGGCAAATACTATTTTGAGCAATCATCTAAATAAGCAGGAGATGGATTATGCTTGATTATGAAATTCTACGTATTATTTGGTGGGTGCTAGTTGTTGTATTGCTTATCGGTTTCTCTGTAACAGATGGATTCGATATGGGCGTGACCGCACTTTTACCCGTAGCAGGTAAGAAAGAAGTAGAAAGACGTATTATGATTAACTCTATTGCTCCACACTGGGATGGTAACCAAGTTTGGTTATTAAGTGCTGGTGGTGCAATCTTCGCGGCATGGCCGATTGTTTATTCTGTAGCGTTTTCAGGCTTCTATATTGCCTTATTCCTCGTGTTAGCTGCGTTATTCTTCCGTCCAATTGGTTTTGAATATCGTGCGAAAATTGATAACCCAACATGGCGTGCTATGTGGGATTGGGGCTTGTTTGCGGGTGGTTTTGTACCTGCATTAGTATTCGGTGTAGCATTTGGTAATTTATTACAAGGTGTACCATTTGAATTAAATGAGCTTTCACAAGCAACTTACACAGGTTCGTTCTTTGCATTATTAAACCCATTCGCATTACTTTGCGGTGTGTTAAGCCTTGCAATGTTAGTGACTCACGGTGCGAACTGGTTACAAATGAAAACCACTGCAGCATTGCGTGATCGCGCAAGAGCAATTACACAAATTGGTGCATTAGTGACATTAATTACTTTTGTACTTGCAGGTGTATGGCTTTCTTTCAAAGACGGTTATGTGGTGACTAGCGTGATTGATCACTTTGCAGCATCAGCGCCAGCTTCAGGTAAACAAGTGGCAGTTGAAGCAGGTGCATGGTTCAAAAACTTCAATGAAAATCCAGCTTTATGGGCATTCCCAGCATTAGTAGTAGTTGGTGCATTATTGAATGTGGTTGCATCTAAAGCAAATCGTTGTGGTTTTGCGTTCTTCTTCTCTGTATTAACAATGGCTGGTGTGATTATTACTGCGGCAGTATCAATGTTCCCATTTGTAATGCCTTCAAGTACTCATCCAGAACAAAGCTTGTTAATGTGGGATGCAACATCAAGTCAATTAACATTAAACTTAATGTTCTACTTGGTATTAGTATTCGTTACCATCTCATTGCTTTACACCATTTGGTCATACTACAAAATGTTTGGTCGCTTGGATGAAAGCTTTGTTGAAGACAACAAAAACTCATTATACTAAGGAGAAACAATATGTTATATGTAATTTGGGTAGTGGGTGTGTTGGCTGCAGTTATGGTGAGTGCTAAATTGACCATTGGTAAAGAAAAGTCAGGCAAATTTGACGAGTAATGATGATTAATTCACTCTATCAATTAAGTAATAAGGGTTCCTTGCGAACCCTTTCGTTTATTTTAGCGTTATTTTTAACCGCGGCTTTCTTTTTTAATTTAAATCAATTTTCGACCGCACTTCGTACTGCACATCCAGCTTGGATTCTTGCGATTTTTTGGGGATTGATTAATTTGTGGATCCACGGTATCGGATTCGATATTCGCCGAGCAATATGGCAGCTCGTTTTCTTGCCATTTATTGGTTATTTCACCACAATAATTGCCATTGTTCAGCATTGGTTTTTATAAGAACGATAGACAAATATTATTATTTGGAGCTTGCACATCTAATGAACAGGTTCTAAAATAAGCGGCTTGTTATGGCTGATAATTTGAGCATTATTTTGAATAACCAATGTTTTACCTTTCCGGTTCGTGTTTATTATGAGGACACGGATGCAGGCGGAGTAGTGTATCACGCACGTTACTTACATTTCTTTGAACGCGCGAGAACAGAATATTTAAGAACGCTTAATTTTTCCCAACAATCATTATTGCAGGAACAACAGTTAGCTTTTGTGGTCAAAACCATGTCTATTGACTATTGTATTCCGGCAAAATTGGATGATTATCTTATTGTCGAAACGGAAATAACGGCAGTGAAAGGAGCAACAATTCTCTTTGAACAGCGGTTAGTTCGTGAGGCAGTGGTGTTATCAAAGGCTACTGTTAAGGTAGCCTGTGTTGATCTAGGCAAAATGAAACCTGTCGCAATTCCTGAAGAATTAAAAGCGGCATTTTTAAAGTAAATAACTTTTCGGAGTATGCAATGACTGCAGAATTGAACTTTTTAGATCTTTTTCTAAAAGCGAGTATCGTTGTTCAACTTGTAATTGTGATCTTGATTTCGTTCTCAATTATTTCTTGGGCAATCATCATTCAACGTAGCCGTATTTTGACGAGCGCGTTAAAAGAAGCGAACACTTTTGAAGATCGTTTCTGGTCTGGTGAAGATTTAAATAAACTTTATGATGGTTTATCTAATCGTCGTGAAGTATTAACAGGTAGCGAACAAATTTTCTTTGTCGGCTTTAAAGAATTCTCTCGCTTAAAACAAGTGAACGCAGATGCGCCAGAAGCAATCATTAAAGGTACCACTCGTGCGATGAACCTTGCGATGAATCGTGAAGTAGAAGCGCTTGAAAGTCGTGTACCTTTCTTAGCAACAGTTGCTTCTGTAAGTCCATATATCGGTTTATTTGGTACCGTTTGGGGGATCATGCACGCATTTATGGCATTAAGTGGTGCGAAACAAGCAACATTACAAATGGTTGCTCCAGGTATCGCAGAAGCCTTGATCGCAACAGCAATCGGTTTGTTTGCTGCGATTCCAGCTGTAATGGCGTATAACCGTTTAAGCTTACGTGTAAATGCGATTGAACAAAATTATGGTAACTTCATTGATGAATTCACCACAATTTTACATCGTCAAGCTTTTGGTAAAGCGCCCCATTAAAAATAAATGAAAAATTGACCGCGCTTAATAAATAAAACGAAAAGTGCGGTGGATTTTAGCGAAGTTTTAGAGGAAATTATGGCTCGTCGTCAGCGTAAAGACATTAAATCTGAAATTAACATCGTGCCATTTCTCGATGTTCTTTTAGTTTTAGTGTTAATTTTTATGGCAACCGCGCCGATTATCAGTCAGAGCGTTCAAGTGGAACTCCCTGATTCGGTGCAAAGTCAAAATGTATCAAATGAAGATAAAACACCGGTTATTTTAGAAGTAGCAGGTATTGGGCAGTATTCGATTTCGATTGGTGGTCAACGCCAAGAAGGCCTTAACGAAGAAATGGTAACCCAATTATCAAAACAAGAATTTGATAAAGACAATAACACAATGTTCTTAGTGGGTGGAGCAAAAGATGTACCTTATGAAGAAGTGATTAAAGCACTGAATTTACTACATCTTGCCGGCATTAAGTCTGTGGGTTTAATGACTAACCCAATTTAAGAATAAGTAGGTAAAACCGTGCAGAATAATCGACGAAAAAAACGTGCAAATGAGTTTGTCATCTCTATTGCGATGCACCTTGCATTGTTTGGTTTGTTGATTTGGAGCTCTCTTTATCAAACCGTTGAAATAATGGGTGGTGGAGAAGGTGAAGGTGATGCCATGGGAGCTGTGATGGTTGATACTGGCAGCGCAGCACAGGAATGGGGACGTATTCAACAACAGAAAAAAGGTCAAACTGATAAACAGAAAAAACCAGAACCTGTAGTCGAAGAGAAAAAACCAGAGCCTGAACCTGAACCAAATCAGCAAGAAATTGCGAAACAAGAAGAAATTAAGCGTCAGCAGGAAATTCAACGTCAAAAAGAACTTGAAAAACAAAAGCAGCAAGAAATTGAAAAGCAAAAGCAAAAACAGCAACAAGAACTTGCTCGTCAAGAGGCGTTAGAAAAACAGAAACAGGC
>CABSZQ010000088.1 GCA_902482195.1 uncultured Haemophilus sp. | reverse complement strand
GAGATAAATAATGAAATTAACTAAATTTGCAACCGCACTTTTAATTGCGGGTATGGGCGTATCTTTTGCTGCATCAGCAAAAGTGACAGTGTTTGCAGCAGCTTCAATGACTGATGCGTTACAACAAATTGCGGATCAATACCAAACTGAAAAGCCAAATAATACCGTGGTTTTCTCTTTTGCTTCTTCTTCCACCCTTGCAAAACAAGTTGAAGAAGGTGCACCTGCAGACTTATTTATTTCAGCTAGCAACAAATGGATGAAATATTTATCAGATAAAAATCTCACTGTAAAAGAAACTGAAAAAGTATTAGCAGGCAATGAATTAGTATTAATTGCGCCGGCTAAAAGTGCGGTTAATTCAGTAGATATTGCTAAAGGTGAATGGATCAAAGGTTTAAAAGATAGCTATTTATCTGTGGGTGATCCTGCGCATGTTCCTGCAGGACAATATGCTGAAGAGTCATTAACCAAATTAAATTTATGGGATCAAGTTAAAGATAAATTAGCGCGTGCGAAAGACGTGCGTGGTGCGCTAGCCTTAGTTGAACGCGCTGAAGCTCCTTACGGTATTGTGTATAGCACCGATGCGAAAGTGAGTAAAGACGTGAAAGCGGTAGGTGTATTCCCTAAAGATAGTTATAAACCAGTTGAATATCCGGTTGCGATTTTAAAAGATCATGACAACGCGGATACTCGTGATTTCCTTAATTACTTAGAATCAAGTGCAGCGAAAAAAATATTTGTTGAATATGGTTTCTCTGTGAAATAATGAGCTCAGACTTTATAAAGAAAGGACAGGAAACTGTCCTTTTTATTATCTCTAAAGAAATTTTGTCATATCGATATATACACAAGGAAATATTTTGCTCTCTTGGTTTCAATTAAGCCCGATGGAATGGGATGCGATTCACTTAAGCATGAGTGTCGCATTGAGTTCTATGCTTTGGAGTCTGCCCTTAGCAATTTTTATTGCTTGGTTACTGGCTCGTAAGGAATTTTACGGTAAGTCTTTGATTACCGGAATTATCCATCTACCTTTAGTGTTACCGCCGGTGGTAATCGGCTATTTATTATTAGTCGCCATGGGGCGTAATGGTTTTATTGGCAAGTATTTATATCAATGGTTTGGCTTATCCTTCGGCTTTAGCTGGAAGGGAGCAGTATTAGCTTCAGCGGTGGTGGCATTTCCATTGGTCGTACGAGCGATACGTCTTTCCTTGGAAAGCATTGATTTTAAATTAGAGCAAGCCGCACAAACGCTTGGCGCTTCGCCTTGGCGAGTCTTTTTTACGATTACATTGCCCCTTTCTCTACCTGGTGTATTAGCAGGTTTAGTATTAGGTTTTGCACGCTCTTTAGGGGAGTTTGGTGCGACTATTACTTTCGTTTCCAATATTGCGGGAGAGACCCAAACCATTCCTTTAGCGATGTATTCATTTATCCAAACACCAGGCGCAGAAGCACAAACTGCACGCCTTTGTTTGTTTGCGGTGATCCTTTCATTAATTTCTTTATTGCTTTCCGAAGCATTGAGCAAACGGATGCAGAAAAAATTGGGGCAGGGCGATGCTACACATTAATGTACAACAACAATTAGGTCGCCTGACCTTACGTGCGGATCTGCAATTGCCAACTCAAGGTGTGACGGCTATTTTTGGTTTATCAGGTTCGGGTAAAACCTCATTGATTAATTTGGTGAGTGGTTTAACTCATCCCGATCAAGGATTTATTCGTTTAAATGACCGCACTTTGGTGGATGTGGAGAACGGTGAGAATCTCCCCGTGCATCAGCGCAAAATCGGCTATGTATTCCAAGATGCGCGTTTATTTCCCCATTACAATGTCAAAGGCAATTTACGTTATGGTATGAAGAATGTCAGCCGTGAAGACTTTGACTATATCGTTCAGCTACTTGGTATTGAACCGTTACTCAAACGCTATCCTCTGACTTTATCGGGTGGCGAAAAACAACGTGTGGCGATTGGGCGAGCCTTATTAACAGATCCTGATATTTTGTTAATGGATGAACCGCTTTCAGCTTTAGATGTGCCTCGCAAACGTGAGCTTATGCAATATCTGGAAAGTCTATCCAAAGAAATTAATGTGCCGATTTTATATGTGACGCACAGTTTGGACGAATTATTACGTTTGGCCGATCGCGTTGTGCTGATGGAAAACGGCAAAGTGAAAGCCTATGACACCTTAGAAAATGTGTGGAACAGTCCGTTATTTGCCCCTTGGAAAGGCGAATCGGAACAGAGTAGTGTGTTGGCGTTGCCTGTCTATTTGCATAATCCAACCTATAAAATGACCGCACTTTCTTTAGGCGAACAGCAACTTTGGATCAACGAAGTGTATCATCAAGCGAATGAAAAAGTACGCGTCTGCATTTATAGTTCCGATGTATCACTCACTCTCAGTAAGCCAGAGCAAACGAGTATTCGTAATATCTTACGTGGGCAAATTGTACAAATCGTTCCGCAAAAGAATCGTATTGATATTGCGGTATTGGTGGAAGGGCATAAAGTTTGGGCAAGTATCAGTAAATGGGCGTTTAATGAATTGCATTTTGCTCAAGGCATGGATGTTTATGTACAAATAAAAGCCATTTCTGTCGTGTAAAATCATTGCTTATAAAATAAAAGTGCGGTCAATTTCAAAATAGTTTTAAAATTGACCGCACTTTCTATTTAGGCTTACTTACCTAAGTTATCAAAGAATTTCTTCACACCGTCTAAAAAGCTTGAAGATTTCGGGCTATGAGATTTTTGCCCTTTCAAACTTTCTTCCAGTTTTTCTAATAATTCTTTTTGTTCTTTATTTAAGTTTACCGGTGTTTCAATTACTACTCGACAAATGAGATCGCCTGCGTAGCCGCTACGTGTAGAGGTCACCCCTTTACCACGCATACGGAATAGTTTGCCTGTTTGGGTTTCCGCAGGAATTTTGAGTTTCACTTTACCGTCTAAGGTTGGAACTTCAATTTCACCACCTAATGCAGCCATTGAGAAACTGATTGGCACTTCGCAGTAGAGGTTATTGCCATCACGTTCAAAGATATGATGTTCTTTAACGTGAATCACCACATATAAATCGCCTGCTGGTGCACCATTTTCGCCAGCCGCACCTTCACCGCTTAAACGTAATTGGTTGCCGGTATCCACACCTGCTGGGATTTTAACAGAAAGGTTTTTCTTCTTATGAACACGACCTTCGCCATGGCAGTTTTTACATGGTTTTTCAATTTTCTTACCAGAACCATGACAAGTAGGACAAACCGTTTCAGTTACGAAGAAACCTTGTTGACGACGAACACGACCAGAACCATGACAGCTTGGACATGTTTCAACTTTCGATCCTTTTTCTGCACCAGAGCCATCACAGCTATCACAGTGAGCAAGTGTATTGATTTGGATATCTTTGGTTGTACCTTTTACGGCTTCTTCTAACGTGATTTGGATGTCATAACGTAAATCTTCACCGCGTACTACACGTTGACGACCACGTCCGCCACCGCCGAAGATATCGCCAAACATATCACCAAAAATATCACCGAAATCAGCACCGCTGAATCCGCCACCGAAGTCGCCGCCTCCCATGCCGCCTTGTTCAAAGGCTGCGTGACCATATTGATCGTAAGCGGCACGCTTTTCTTTATCACCTAAAATTTCATAGGCTTCTTGGATTTCTTTAAATTTTTCTTCTTTGGCTTTATCACCTTTGGTTCTATCAGGGTGATATTGCATGGCGAGCTTTTTGTAAGCACGTTTAATTGCTTTTTCATCTGCGCCACGTTCAACACCAAGAACGTCGTAATAATCTTTCTTTGCCATAATGTTTTCGTTTTCCGTTTAAAAATATAAATTTAAAAAATTTTATTTTGTTATTGTATGGTATTGCGTTAACAACATACCTAAGAATAAAAATAATGCCGAAGTCAGAAATATCAAGGGTAAATTCGTTAATTTATGACTTATTTTGCTGCTGCAAATGCTTGCTCTAAGTCTGCTAAAATATCTTGAATATTTTCAATACCGCAAGAGAGACGAATAAGTCCTGCAGAAATCCCCGCTTTTTCTAATTCAGCTTCATTTAATTGGCGGTGCGTTGAGGTTGCTGGATGTAACGCACAAGTACGAATATCGGCTACGTGTACTTCTCGTGAAGTCATTTGCAATGCGTTTAACCATTTTGCCGCGGTTTCTTTGTCACCTTTAATCTCAAAGGAAATAACGCCACACAAACCGTTCGGTAAGTATTTTTGTTTGAGGGCATAATCTGGCGAACTTGGTAAGCCAGGATAATTCACTTTAACAACTTGCGGATGTTTTTCTAAAAACTCGGCTACAGCCTGTGCATTTTCATAATGACGTTGCATGCGAAGCGCAAGGGTTTCCATACCTACATTTAATAAGAAACTATTTTGTGGAGCGGGTGTAGCACCTAAATCACGCATTAATTGCACACGTGCTTTGACAATATAAGCCGCAGGGCCAAAGGTTTCTGTATAAACTAAACCATGATAAGTTTGGTCTGGCGTGCTTAATTGCGGATATTTGCCGTTATTCCAATTAAAGTTACCGCCATCAGTAATTGAGCCACCTAAGGCAATAGCATGACCATCTAAATATTTAGATGCGCTGTGAATGACCACGTTTGCGCCAAATTCGATTGGGCGACAAAAATAGGGGGTGGCAAAAGTGTTATCAATTAATAATGGCGCCTCTGCTGCTTTCGCTAAGGCAGCAAATTTTTCAATATCTAATACTCGTAAAGCAGGGTTAGCAATAGTTTCAGCAAAGACCGCTTTTGTATTTGGACGGATTGCTTTTTTGAGTTCTTCAAGTGGTAAATCTTGATCTACAAAAGTCACTTCAATACCCATTTTTTTGAATGTGTGGGCAAATAAATTATAGGAACCGCCATACACATAAGAAGAGGAAATGAAGTGATCGCCCGCTTCTAAAATATTCAGCATTGCGTAGAAAACCGCAGATTGACCAGAAGCAGTACACATTGTTGCAACGCCACCTTCAAGTGCTGTAATTTTTTCTTCCGCAGCATTGGTTGTTGGGTTTGCTAGGCGAGTATAGAAATAACCTGCAGCTTGTAAATCAAATAACTTGCCAATTTCTTCTGCAGAATCGTAGGTATAAGTCGTGCTTTGTACGATAGGTTGAACACGTGGCTCACCGTTTTTAGGGCTATAGCCAGCATGGAGGCATTTCGTTTCGAATTTCATTGTTTTTTCCTTTGTTGTGTTTGTTTTGGGGTAAAGTGCGGTTGTTTTTTATAAAATTTTACGCACTTTGAGCTTAGCAATGTGGTACAACAGCGATATAAATTTCTACCAAACCATCAGAGTGGTATTTTTCAAAATCCACCGAATAAGCCCGCTTAAGTAAACCTTGTTGTTCTTTTTTCCAGATTAGTTGCCATGTTTGATAAATTTCATCTACTTTGCAACGAAAAACTTCGTAGAAACTCAAATCTTCAATTTCAATCACTGGAATATCTGTCTCTAATACTACTTCACTTGCAATCGCAAAATCATAGTCTGCTAGGTGATTCGTAGCATAATTAAAATAGATGCCATAACAACAGTGACCTTGTGGTAGTTTATCAAGATTGTTTTGCCAAAGGGTTGAGATTATCTCATTTGCAATGTTGTTATTTAAGCGTTGTTGTACGATTGGGTAGAGTTTTAACGCCATTTATCCTCCGGGTTTATTTTTCCTGACTTCACTTTTTTTAATAAAGTCAGGAAAAATGCTGATGAATGAATACACCAAAAGGGCGTATCGCTACGCCCTTTGATTTAGGTTAAAGTGAAATTATTTGTTGTCTTTCACTTCTTCAAACTCTGCATCAACAACATCATCATTTGGTTTGCTGTTGCTTTGAGCTTGTTGTGCATCACCTTGTGGTTGAGCCGCTTGAGCGAGTTTTTGAGCAACTTCTGCAAGCGCTTGAAGTTTAGCTTCGATTGCTGCTTTATCTTCGCCTTTCGCCGCAGTTTCTAAATCGCTTAATGCGCTTTCAATTGCTGCACGATCTTCAGTTGGAACTTTATCACCGGCTTCTTCTAATTGTTTACGTGTAGCGTGTACAAG
>CABSZQ010000087.1 GCA_902482195.1 uncultured Haemophilus sp. | reverse complement strand
CCCTTAAAAGCGGAAGATGTGATTGAAATTGCTTACCAAGGTTGTACTGAGGGCTTTTGTTATCCCCCTGAAGTGAAAGAAATTAAAGTGGCGGATTTGCCTATTGTCCAGGTTACCGATACTGAAAAAACATCGGAAAAATCGACCGCACTTTCAGCACAACCTAAAGCAGAGCAAGACCGTTTAGCGGAAAGTTTATTTAATAGCAAATATGCCGTATTTGGTTTCTTTTTATTGGGCTTAGGCTTGGCCTTTACCCCCTGTGTGTTGCCAATGCTACCATTGCTTTCAGCGATAGTAATTGGTCAAAATCAACGCCCTAATATGTGGCGAGCTTTCGCATTAAGTTTTGCGTATGTGCAGGGGATGGCGCTGACTTATACTTTGCTAGGCTTGATTGTCGCCGCAATTGGTTTACCGTTCCAAGTGGCTTTACAACATCCTTATGTGATGATCTGTTTATCGATCATCTTTGTTTTGTTAGCGTTGTCGATGTTCGGTGTATTTACCTTACAGCTCCCAAGCTCATTACAAACCAAACTCTCTTTACTTAGCCAACAGCAAAAAGCCGGCGCTTTTGGTGGCGTGTTCTTAATGGGTATGATTGCGGGACTTGTGGCTTCACCTTGCACATCCGCACCGCTTTCAGGTGCCTTGCTTTATGTGGCGCAGAGTGGGGATTTGTTTACAGGTGTGATTACGCTTTATTTGCTTGCGTTGGGCATGGGCGTACCGCTGATTTTAATCACTTTATTTGGTAATAAAATCCTGCCTAAATCAGGCATGTGGATGGAAACGGTCAAAAAGCTTTTTGGCTTTGTGATGCTCGCGTTACCGGTATTCTTAATTTCTCGTATTTTGCCAGAGGAATGGACACCAAGATTATGGGCGATGCTCGGTACCGCATTTTTCATTTGGTTTGCTTTCCAAATGCCAAAAAATGGCACAGGTTGGGTATTCCGAATCCTCTTTTTTGTGGCTGCCATGATTAGTGTTAAACCGCTTCAAACTTGGGTGTGGGACGAAACCTCAACACTAAGTGCGGTCGAGAATAAGGCGGTTTCTCATGTTGAATTTAAGAAAGTGAAAAGCGAAGCTGAATTGCAACAAGCACTGTCAGAAAATAACAAATCACTTGTGATGCTCGATCTTTATGCGGATTGGTGTGTCGCTTGTAAAGAGTTTGAAAAAGAGACATTCAGCGCTCCTAGTGTACAAAAAGCCTTTGGTGATATGTTGCTACTTCAGGTTGATATGACAAAAAACTCCGAAGAAAACCGCGTTTTAATGACAAAATATAAAGTGCTAGGTTTACCGACTATTTTATTCTTTAACCGAGATGGAAAAGAAATAGAGGGGAGTCGTGTTAACGGATTCATGCCGCCAGTTGAGTTTTTACAATGGATTCAGAAAATCAGTAAAGCATAAAATTATTTCCTAATCGTAAAAAGTCCTTTTCGATTTGAGGTATTGTTTGGCTTTGAGTTAATCATTAATATACACCCCGTTCTCAAATCACTTTTTATTTTATTAGGAAAACTTTATGAAAAACTTAGAAAAATACTCTCCGTATGTTTTAGCTTTATTACGTATCGTCGCGGCGTATATGTTTATTTTACACGGCACAGCAAAATTCTGGGAATTCCCAATTTCAATGACGGGCGGTAACGGCGCAGTGGGCGATCCAATGATGATCGTCGGTGGAGTAATCGAGATTGTCGGTTCAATCCTATTAATTTTAGGTTTATTTGTTCGCCCAGCGGCATTTATCCTTTCTGGTCAAATGGCTTATGCGTATTTCTTTATGCACGCTGCAGGTAAAGGGAATTTATTCTTCCCAATCGCGAACGGTGGTGAACTTGCTTTACTTTACTCTCTCGTGTTCTTCTATTTTGTGTTTGCTGGTGCCGGTGCATTTTCTCTAGATAACCGCAAACGCTAATCACATCATTCAAACTGTTAGGTTGCCCGCATTTTGCGGGCTTTTTTGTTTTGAAATTGCTTAAATAAATCACCGCACTTTAAGTGCGCTTACCAGGAAAATTTTTTCTATATAAACGCAAACGTTTGCGCTATAATTCACCCCGCTTATTTTTAACCATTTAATGAAAGGAAAATGTAATGACAGATCGTCCAATTCGTCAGGCTTTACTGAGTGTTTCTGATAAAACCGGTATCGTAGAATTTGCTCAAGGCTTAGTACAGCGTGGTGTAAAACTACTTTCCACAGGCGGTACCGCAAAATTATTGGAGCAACATGGTTTACCGGTGACTGAAGTGTCTGATTATACGGGGTTCCCTGAAATGATGGACGGTCGTGTGAAAACCTTACACCCAAAAGTACATGGCGGGATTCTTGGTCGCCGTGGTACAGATGATGCCATCATGCAACAACATGGTATTGAGGGCATCGATATGGTGGTTGTGAATTTATATCCGTTTGCTGCCACCGTAGCTAAACCGGATTGCACCCTAGCTGATGCGGTTGAGAACATCGATATCGGTGGCCCAACAATGGTGCGTTCTGCCGCGAAAAACCATAAAGATGTGGCGATCGTGGTGAATAATGGTGATTTCAACGCCATTCTTGCAGAAATGGATAAACATCAAAATAGCCTAACGCTTGAAACTCGTTTTGACCTTGCAATTAAAGCATTTGAACATACCGCTCAATATGACTCAATGATTGCTAACTACTTTGGACAAATGGTGAAACCATATCATGTGGCAGAGGAAGAGGATGCCAATGCGAAGTGCAGTCAATTCCCACGTACTTTAAATCTTAACTTCGTGCGTAAACAAACCATGCGTTACGGCGAAAACGCTCATCAAAATGCGGCCTTCTACGTTGATTTGAATGTGAAAGAGGCGAGTGTAGCTACAGCTCACCAACTCCAAGGTAAAGCCTTGTCTTACAATAATATTGCTGATACTGATGCAGCACTTGAATGCGTGAAAGAATTTGATGAGCCGGCTTGTGTGATCGTTAAACACGCTAATCCATGCGGTGTGGCTTTAGGTAAAGATATTTTAGAAGCCTATAATCGTGCATACCAAACCGATCCAACTTCTGCATTTGGCGGTATTATTGCTTTCAACCGTGAATTAGACGAAAAAACTGCGAATGAAATCGTAGAACGTCAATTCGTTGAAGTGATTATTGCACCGAAAGTTTCTGCTGAAGCACAAGAAGTGGTGAAACGTAAGAAAAATGTTCGTTTGCTTGAATGTGGCGAATGGACCTCTCGTTCTGAACGTTTGGATTTCAAACGTGTAAACGGCGGTTTATTGGTACAAGATGCAGATTTAGGCATGGTTGGTTTGGATGATTTAAAAGTGGTGAGTAAGCGTCAACCAACTGAACAAGAATTAAAAGACTTATTATTCTGCTGGAAAGTGGCAAAATTCGTGAAATCCAATGCCATTGTTTACGCCAAAGATAACCAAACCATCGGGATTGGTGCAGGCCAAATGAGCCGTGTATATTCTGCGAAGATTGCGGGTATTAAGGCGCAGGATGAAGGTTTAACTGTAGCGGGGTGTGTAATGGCATCTGATGCTTTCTTCCCATTCCGTGACGGCATTGATGCAGCAGCGAAAGTAGGTATTCAATGTGTGATCCATCCAGGTGGTTCAATGCGCGATCAAGAAGTCATCGATGCAGCGGATGAGCATAATATGGTGATGGTATTGACTGGAATGCGTCATTTTAGACATTAATTTATGTCGTCACTTCGCTCAATGAGCGACTTATTCCTCCCCCCCCTCTTTCGTAAAGAGGGGGTTAGGGGGGAGATTTAAACGATGCTAAATATACTATGAGGTTGAAATAACTTCTGCCAAATCACCCCGACCCCTCTTTGCTAAAGAGGGATTAAATTCAAAAAGATACAAGGAGCATTATGAACATCCTCATCATCGGTAACGGCGGTCGTGAACACGCCTTGGCTTGGAAAGCTGCGCAATCTCCATTAGCAGATCAAGTTTTTGTCGCTCCAGGCAACGCAGGTACAGCATTAGAGCAAAAAGTAGAAAACGTAAACATTTCTGCGACTGATGTTCCCGCATTAGTGAAATTTGCTCAAGATAACCAAATTGGATTGACAATTGTAGGACCAGAGGCACCGCTGGTAATTGGCGTGGTGGATGCATTTCGCGAGGCTGGATTGAAGATTTTTGGTCCAACTCAAGCGGCTGCGCAATTGGAAGGTTCAAAAGCATTCACTAAAGACTTCCTCGCTCGTCACAAAATTCCAACGGCAGAATATCAGAACTTCACCGAAGTAGAACCTGCATTGGCGTACTTACGTGAAAAAGGTGCACCAATTGTCGTAAAAGCAGATGGTTTAGCTGCGGGTAAAGGCGTAATTGTTGCAATGACATTGCAAGAAGCGGAAGACGCTGTGCGTGATATGCTTTCAGGTAATGCCTTTGGCGAAGCGGGTAGCCGAGTGGTGATTGAAGAGTTTTTAGATGGCGAAGAAGCCAGCTTTATCGTCATGGTAGATGGTAAAAACGTCGAACCTATGGCGACTAGTCAAGATCATAAACGCGTGGGCGAAAATGATACAGGTTTGAATACTGGTGGTATGGGCGCGTATTCGCCTGCGCCAGTGGTGACACCAGAAATTCATGATCGCATTATGCGAGAAGTGATTTATCCAACAGTCAATGGTATGGCGGCAGAAGGCAATGTTTACACTGGTTTCTTGTATGCGGGATTAATGATCATGCCAAATGGTCAGCCGAAAGTGATTGAATTTAACTGTCGTTTTGGCGATCCAGAAACCCAGCCGATTATGCTACGTCTTGAATCAGATCTGGTAGGATTTTGTCTTAAAGCTTGCGATGGTAAATTGAACGAAGTGAAATCCCAATGGAATCCAAAATCTTCCTTAGGGATTGTTTTGGCGGCTGAAGGCTATCCAGGCGATTATCGCAAGGGCGATGAAATCACCGGATTGCCTCAAAGTGCGGTCGAAAATGAGAAAGTTTTCTTAGCGGGCGTTGCAGTACAAGAAGGCAAGTTAGTCACGAACGGCGGTCGCGTGCTTTGTGTTACTGCGTTAGGCGAAAGCGTATTTGAAGCTCAACAAAAAGCCTTAAAACTCGCTGAGCAAATTCAATGGTCTGGACGTTTTTATCGTCGAGATATTGGCTATCGTGCTGTTGAACGTGAGCAGCAAAAATAACTGCATTTAATGTTAAGGAATCATATGGATTATAAAAATAAAGAATTATGTCGTCTTCGCACAATCAGTTTTTTTCTGACGTTACATAAAGATAAAACGCAATGGGAAGACGCCCTTTATTCGGTGAAACGTGATGTGGATTTGTTATTACCTGCTGTGCAGAAAGCAGGTTATACCTTGCAATCGATTCGAGTGATTACCAATCCCTTTGGTGAATATTTGGATTTAACCAATTTGCAGACAGCAAAAGCAGATTTGCAGTATTTAACGGAGTTATTGAATAAATTTAATGAAAGTGGAATTCGTCTTCGATTTGCAATAGGCGCGGCGAGAAATAAAGAGGAGATTGCTTTATTGCCAGAGTTAATCGCTGCTTATGGCGACTTGTGTAATGCTTGTGTAAATGTACCATTAGATGAAAATGGCGTGTTAGATAATGAACTTATTGAGCAATCTGTTTATGCGGTACAACGAATTGCAAATATCACACCACGTGGCGAAGGTAATTTTAACTTTACGGTGAATTTTAACTGCAAGCCATTTATTCCTTATTTCCCCGCCGGTTATCATCTAAGTCATTTACCAAACAGTTTTGTCATTGGTTTAGAAACACCCGATTTATTAGTCGAAGTATTAAAATCTGTACCAAAATCGCCTCATAATCAATTTTATGCTGATTGTTATCAGGCTATGTCGCAAGCCCTGCAATATCATGTAGATCAAGTATTAGAGATGTTAAGTGCGGTCAAATTATCAGGTGAATTTGAATTTGCAGGCATTGATAGTTCGGCGGCACCATCGAAAAATTGTTCATCCATGACAAAAGTTTATGAATTAATGGGATTGCCCTATTTTGGTGCAGCTGGTTCAGTAGAGGTTTCTGCGTTACTGACAAAAGTGTTTAAATCAATCCAACGTGTGCCATTGGTTGGGTTTTCCGGATTAATG